>VEQC01000139.1 GCA_018883455.1 Limnohabitans sp.
CGGCAGGATTGCCGCCATAATGCAAGGCGTGTTGTCGTTCTGATCTGAGTGGTTATTTTATGGGACTGGCGCGGGCGTTATGGCAGGTTTTTCTGGCTTGGGGCTTGGTCCTGGGCACCACGCAGGCCGCGCCGGTGGCGGTGGCGGTGGCGTCAAACTTTGCCGCCCCCATGAAGCGCTTGGCTCCCGATTTTGAACAACGAACCGGCCACACGCTGGCCGTGTCTTTGGGGGCCACGGGACAGTTTGCGGCACAAATCCGGCATGGAGCGCCCTTTGCCGTTTTACTGGCAGCGGATGCACAAACGCCCCGCGCGTTGGAAGCCGAGGGATGGGCGGTGGCGGGCAGCCGGGTGACTTACGCACGCGGTCAACTCGTGCTCTGGCAGCGCGAGGCGGCGGGCCCTCCCCTGAACGAAGCGCGTTTGCGTCGGGGAGACTTCAAGCGCTTGGCCCTGGCCAACCCCAAACTCGCGCCTTATGGCGCGGCGGCGATGGAGGTGTTGCAGGCCTTGCAGTTGACGGACAAGCTCGGGCCGCTTTTGGTCGAAGGGATCAACAGCACACAGGCCTACCAATTCGTGCACTCGGGCAACGCCGAACTGGGGTTTATCGCGCTCTCGCAAGTTTGGGAGGACGGGCGTTTGCGCGAAGGGGCCATTTGGCGGATTCCGGAAAACCTCTATCGCCCCATCTTGCAAGACGCGGTACTCCTGCGCTCTGGCCAAACGCACCCCGGGGCGCGGGCGTGGTTACAGTACCTGCAATCCGAACCGGCGCGCGCCATCATGCGCGCGTATGGCTACACCCACTGAGTTGCGATGGAACTTGCCCTGAGCCCCGACGCCTGGCCTGCCCTGGCCCTGACCCTGCAACTGGCCGTGCTCACCGCACTGGTGTTGCTGGTCTTGGCCACGCCGCTGGCATGGTGGTTGGCGCAGAGTCGCTCGCCTTGGCGCGCTGCGGTGGCGGCCGTGCTGAGCCTGCCCTTGGTGCTGCCCCCCACGGTGCTGGGCTTCTACCTCTTGGTCTTGCTCGGTCCCGCGGGCTGGGTGGGGCAATTGACCCAAGCCATGGGCTGGGGCTTGTGGTCGTTCTCCTTTACGGGGCTCTTGATCGGTTCGGTGGTGTTTTCGCTGCCCTTTGCCGTCTTGCCCATCCAATACGCATTTGAAGCCATGGGCCCTCGCCCCCTTGAAGTGGCGGCCACGCTCGGCGCGCGCCCCCTGGATGCATTTTTTCACGTGGCTCTGCCCATGGCGCGCCCGGGCTTGCTCACGGCCACGATTTTGAGCTTTGCCCATACCGTGGGCGAGTTTGGTGTAGTGCTCATGATTGGGGGCAATATCGCGGGGCAAACGCGCGTGGTCTCCACCCAGCTCTTTGGCCATGTGGAGGCTATGGAGTATGCCCAGGCACACGCGCTCGCGGCCTTGTTGGTGGTGTTTTCCTTGGTCGTGCTGTTTTTGTTGGCGCGCTTGAACCCGCGTCGCCCTGTTGCGTGAAGCCCCCCGCCATGTCATCCCTGCACATTCAACTCCAATTACAGCGGCCACGCTTCAAGCTGTCGGTGGATTTAGACTTGCCGGCGGCGGGCATCACGGTGTTGTTTGGAGCGTCGGGCTCTGGCAAAACCACGTTGCTGCGGGCCGTCGCTGGGCTCGAGCGCGCCCAGGGGCGTGTGGCCTTGGGCGAGACCTTGTGGCAAGACAGTGCGCAGCATTTTTTTCGACCCACGTGGCAACGCGCCCTGGGCTATGTGTTTCAAGAGGCTAGCCTCTTCCCCCACCTCAGCGTGCAAGAGAACCTGCGCTTTGGCGTCGTGCGCACGCGCCGCGCGGGCGCGGAGCCCGCGCTCGCGGCGGCCATTGAACTGCTGGGCATCGGGCCATTACTCGCGCGCACCACCGATGCGCTCTCGGGCGGCGAGCGCCAGCGGGTGGCCATTGCCCGCGCGCTGGCCACGCAACCCGAGCTCTTGCTGCTCGATGAACCCCTGGCCTCACTCGACTGGGCGCGTCGCCAGGAAATCCTGCCGTGGCTCGAGCGCGTGCATCGCGCGCTACGCATGCCGGTGCTGTACGTGACACATGCAGCCGACGAACTCACGCGCTTGGCCGATCATGTGGTGTTGCTGGGCGATGGGCAGTGCCAGGCCCAGGGCCATTTGACCGATATACTGCGCACGCCCGCGCTTGCGCAAGCCTTGGGGGACGAGGCCGGGGTGGTGGTTGCGGCCACGGTGGCGCAGCGAGATGCGAACTATCACCTCGCACGCTACACCTTTGACGGGGGCGAGGTGTGGGGACGCGACGCGGGCTTGGCTCTGGGCAGCCCCTTGCGCCTGCGCTTGCTCGCCCGGGATGTGAGCCTCTCGACCCAAGCCGAGGATGCCTCGAGCATTCAAAACCGCCTCGCGGGCGTGATCAGCGCGGTGGAAGATGACACCCACCCCTCACAGGTACGGGTGCATGTGCGCTGTGGCCAGAGCGTATTGCTGGCACGCTTGACACGCCGCGCGCACGACCAGCTCGGCCTGCACCCGGGCCTTCGGGTGTGGTGTCAGGTGAAATCGGTCGCGCTCATGGTTTGAAGCGTCAAGCGTTGGCCTTGCACGCGCGCGCGGGCGATGGCGGCCACCCCTTGGTGATCCAACATCCATTGCACGGGCTCGCCCGCCACTTGCAAGGCACGGCGACGCAGCTGTACGGTTAACTCGCAAGGGGCGGCCTGACCCAGAATGCGGCGCATGGACTCGGGCAGGATGTCCAAGGCTACCTGCTGCATGAGTTGCAGCAAGGGTCGATCGATCCAATCGGCAGGATAGGCCATGAGGATGCGGTAAATCTCTTGCGCCCGTGCGTCAAAGCGCAACGCGGGCGCATGGGCTTGCAAGGCCATCTGGGTCTCGTGCCAGGTAAGCGGCAGCTCACTCGCCCACAAAGCCTGGCCCACGCGGGTCATCTCGGCCACATACGTGTCGGCCTGTGCAGGGCTCAAAGGCGTGCGCGCCAGATGTTGGTAAGCCGACAAAAAAGCGCTGACCTCCGCCAGGTGGACCCAACGTAGGAGAGCAGGTTCGTTGGCCACATAGGGCTCACCCTCTTGATCGACGCCCTGGATGCGGGCGTGAATGGCGTTGACACGGGCAATGGCTTGCTGCGCCATGTCTTGCCCGCCATAGGTGGTGGCCGCGACAAAATGCGCGGTTCGCCCCAGCCGTGCTTTGAGCTGGTGGCGGAAATCGGAGTGATCCCACACCGCCGCCAACGCCCGTGGGTGCAGGGATTGCACGATCAAGGAGGAGAGCCCCCCCACCATCATGGCCACAAAATGCGCGTGCACGCGCCAGGCTTGTGAGTCCGGTCCAAAGAGGCCAGGGTCCCCCAAGGGCCGCGTGAACTCGTCCAAGTTGGCGCGCGAGCCCGTGAGCGCGCGCACGCGCGCGCCGAGCGTGTCAGCGGCCCAAGCCAGCCAAGGCGAAACAGAAGAAGGGGGCACAGTCCGAGAGCCTCATACCAGAGTGAGCCACCATGGTATGGAGAAGGCTCTACAGTTGCACGCCAGCACGCTAGTACCCCCGACCTCTCACAGGACTCTCTCCATGGCGGACTTCAAAGGCAATAAGTCTTACCTGCCCAGCAAACCCTGCGCGGTGTGTGGGCGCACCATGACGTGGCGCAAGGCCTGGGCGAAGAACTGGGAATCGGTGCGGTATTGTTCGACGGCTTGCCGCCAACACAAATCCACCACGCCCCCCAATCGTTGCGCTTGAGCGCCCGCCCTCCCCTCGCCTTTGCGTGAGGCGGGGGAGGATGCGCGCGTTTAGGCGTTTTGCTCCCGCAGCGGCGGAGCCGCCATGAGTTGCTGGATTTGGGCGTTGCGCGTGACTTGCTCGATCATCTCGGCAATCATGGCCGCCGTGACCGCCGACAAAGTCCAGCCCAAATGACCGTGGCCCGTGTTGTAGAACACATTGGCCGCTTTGCCACGTCCGACGCGGGGCATCATATTGGGCATCATGGGGCGCAGACCCGCCCATGGCACCACTTGGCGGGTGCTCACGCCCGGGAAGCATTGGTTGACCCAGTTGACCAGGGGTTGAATGCGATCGGCGCGAATGTCTTTGTTGAGGCCATTGAACTCGGCGGTGCCGGCCACCCGGAAGCGGTCGAGGCCGAGGCGGCTGGTGACGAGTTTGGTTTCGTCGTCGAGCAAGCTCACCTGCGGGGCGGCTTGCTGGCTGGCCGCATCGAGCAAGTTGACGGTGATGGAATAGCCTTTGACGGGGTACACGTTCACACGATCGCCCAACTGCGCCGCAAAACGACGGCTGGCCACGCCCGCGCACACCACGATCTCATCAAATCGCTGCCACTCGCGCTGCGAGTCCACTTCGGTTTGGACCCGAGCCACTTGGCCATTGGACTGTACCTGCACCACGTTTTTGCCATACACAAAGTTCACCCCCAAGCGCTCGCAAGCGCGCGCCAGGCCTTGGGTGAATTTGTGAATGTCGCCCGTGCTGTCGCTCTCGGTGTAGTAGCCCCCGTAGTAATCGCCGGCCAAGGTGGGTTCGATGGCTTTCATCTCTGCGGGGGTGACCGCGCGGCGCGGCAAGCCGCCTTGGGCGAGCAGCTGGGAGACTTGGCCCGCGTGCTCAAAGCCCTTGCGATCGCGGTAGATGTGCAAGATGCCTTGCTTCTTCAAATCAAAGTCGATGCCTTCTTGATCGGCCCAGGCAAAGAGGTAGTCGCGCGCGCGCACGGCCAGACGCGCCGTTTCAATGGTGTTTTCGCGGTATTGCGCAATGCTGGCGATGAACTCGGCAAACCAGCTGAGCTTGTGCCAGGAGGGCTTGGGGTTGACCAAGAGCGGCGCGTCGCTCTTGAGCATCCACTTGAGGCCTTTGACCAAGGTGGAGGGGTGCGTCCAGACCTCGGCGTTGGAGGCGGAGAGTTGTCCGCCGTTGGCAAACGAGGTCTCCATGGCCGCGTAACGTTGCTTTTCAAATAAAGTGACGCGCAAGCCTTTTTGGGCCAAGGCGTAAGCCGTGGTCACGCCGGTGATGCCGCCACCAATGACTGCGATGGATTTCATACGAGGTACTCCTTGACAAGGGCCATCCAGAAGCGGGCGGCGGGTTCGATCAATTGGTCGTTAAAGTCGTAGGCCGGGTTGTGCACCATGCACGCGCCGGGGGTGCCCGGCCCGCCGTTGCCCACGAAAAAGTAAGAACCGGGGACACGCTCGAGCATGAAGGCGAAGTCTTCACTGGCCGTGAGCGGTGCGCCTTGGCTCACCACTTTCTCGGGCCCAAAGAGCGCGCTGGCCACGCGCGAGGCGCGCACCGTCTCGGGCTCGCTGTTGACGAGAACGGCGTAGCCCGGGCGCCAATCCACTTCGCTCTTGACACCAAAGCTGGCGGCTTGTTGGGCGACCAAGGCGTGGATGCGCTCTTTGAGCTGCACGCGCACTTGCGGGTCGAGCGCGCGCACGCTCAAGGCGAGGGTGGCGTGCTCGGGAATGACGTTATTGGCCTGTCCAGCGTTCAACGCGCCCACCGTGACCACCGCGGTCTGCAAGGGGTCCACATTGCGTGAGACCACGGTTTGCAAGGCCATCACGATGGAGGCCGCGGCCACCACTGTATCGACCGCGCGGTGGGGCATGGCCCCGTGGCCTCCTTGGCCGGTGAGGGTGATGGTGACATCGTCGCTTGAGGCCATGGTGGGGCCGCTGCGAAACACCCAGTGCCCAGCTTCAATGCCAGGCATGTTGTGCAGGGCGAACACGGCATCGCAGGGGAAGCGCTCAAAGAGGCCGTCCTCGATCATGCGGCAAGCACCGCCCGCGCCCTCTTCGGCCGGTTGGAAGATGAGGTTGAGGGTGCCGGAGAACGCCAAGTCTTCGGCAATGGCCTGTGCCGCTGCGAGCAAGATGGCGGTGTGCCCATCGTGCCCACAGGCGTGCATGCGGCCCTCCACCCGGCTCTTCCAGGGGGACTGCCCTTGCTCCAGAATGGGCAGGGCGTCCATGTCGGCGCGCAAACCGATGGCATGGGGGCCGTTGCCGCGACGCAGTTGCCCCACCACGCCCGTGCCCCCGATACCGGTGGTGACGGCGTAGCCCCAGTCGCGCAGCTTCTCGGCCACCAAGGCGGCGGTGCGGTGCTCCTCAAACGCGAGCTCAGGGTGGGCGTGCAAGTCGCGACGCAGGCGGATGAATTCCCCCACGCGCGGTGCCAGCGCGTCAGCCAGGTATGCAGTGGTCATGGTGGTCTCGGGCGGCTGGCTTTACTGCGGTTGCAGGTTCATGGCTTTGGCGATGGCACGATAGCGCGCGGTGCTCTCGGTGTAGACCTTGCTCATGGCCGCCAGCGGCTGCGGACGCGGCACAACCATGGCCTGCGCTTCCAGGCTCGAACGGATGGCGGGATCGTTGGCCACTTCGCTCAAGGCCTTGTGCAAGGCTTGCACGATGGGCTCGGGGGTGTCCTTGTGCACAAAGAAGCCGGCCCACATGTCAAACACAAAGCCTTTCAAAGCGGGGTTGTTCGCCATGGGCTGGGCGTTCTTGAAATACTCTTGACGATCGGCCGAGAGCACGGCGGGGGCTTTGAGCTTGCCCTCTTCCACCATTTGCACATAGCTCTTGCCGTAAACGGTCATCATGATGTCCACTTGGCCGGCCATGAGGTCTTGAATGGCCGGTGCGCCGCCCTTGTAGGGAA
>VEQC01000140.1 GCA_018883455.1 Limnohabitans sp.
CCTCCACCCACTTGACCGGGCGCCCCAACACGATGGAGGCCACGATGGCGCAGACATAACCCGGGTAGACGCCCACCTTGTTGCCAAAGCCGCCGCCAATGTCAGGGCTCACGATGCGCACCTTCGATTCCGGGATGCCCGAGAGCATGGAGACCACGGTACGCACCACGTGCGGGGCTTGGCTGGTGATGTAGGTGGTCAAGTCGCCGCGCACGGGATCAAAACTCGCCACGCAACCACAGGTCTCCAATGGACAGGGGTGCACGCGGGGGTAATACATGTGCTGGCTCACCTTCACGGGGGCGTTGGCGAAGGCGGCGTCGGCGGCCGATTTGTCGCCCGCTTCCCAGGTGAAGATGTGGTTGTGATGCTCACGCGGGCCATGGGCTCCGCTGGTCTTGCCCGCGAGGTCTTCGCGCAAGACGGGGGCGTCGGGGCGCAGCGCGTCGTAGGGGTCGATCACCACGGGCAGCTCTTCGTACTCCACTTCCACGGCTTCAACGGCATCTGCGGCAATGTAGCGGTCGTCGGCAATGACGATGGCCACCTCTTGCATCTGGAAGTGCACTTTCTCGTCGGCGAGCACGGCCGCGACATCACCGGCGAGGGTGGGCATCCAGTGGAGCTTGAGGGGTTTGAGGTCGTCCGCCGTCAGAACCGCGTGCACGCCTGGAATGGCCAGCGCGGCTTCCTTGTGGATTTTCTTGATGCGGCCGTGGGCGATGGGCGAGCGCACGATGTCCATGTGCAGCATGCCGGGCATCTTGATGTCGTCCACATAGTTGCCCTTGCCCTGGATAAAACGGGCGTCTTCCTTGCGCAGGCGCGAAGCGCCCATGCCCGCGAGGGCAAGTTCGCGAGCTTCAGCGGTTTGGGTGGGTGCGTTCATGGGTCAGTCTCCTCACGTCTTAGGCGGTGGTCGCCGCTTGTTCTTGCAGTTTCTTGGCTGCGTACTGCACAGCCTTGACGATGTTTTGGTAACCCGTGCAACGGCAGAGGTTGCCACTCATGCCCATGCGGATTTCAGCCTCCGTGGGGTTGGGGTTCTCTTGCAAGAACCGATACGCGCGCATGAGCATGCCCGGCGTGCAAAACCCGCACTGCAAGCCGTGCTCTTGGTAGAAGCCTTCTTGCACCGCGTGCAGCACGCCCTTGTTGGCCAGGCCCTCGACCGTGATCACCTCCGAGCCATCGCACTGCACCGCGAGGTGGGTGCAGCTCTTGACGGAGCGACCATCGACATCGACGGTGCAAGCGCCGCAGTGGCTGGTTTCACAACCGATGTGCGCGCCCGTGAGGTGCAGTTCTTCGCGCAAAAAATGCACCAAGAGGGTCCGGGGTTCAACGGCTTTTTCTTGTGCTTTGCCGTTGACGGTGACGTTGATCAGTTTTTTGGCCATGGTGTGTCTCCTCGGGTGATTACTGGCATGCCGACCAGGCTTTTTGCAAGGCGCGCTTGACCATCTCGCCGGCCATCGCGGTTTTGTATTCGGCGTCCCCGCGCAAATCTTCGGCGGGCTCGCAAATGGCCATGGCCGCAGCGGCGGCTTTGGCAATGTTGTCAGGCGTGAAGGCTTGGTTGAGCAACACGGCTTCGGCTTGCTCCGCACGCAGCGCCGTGGCCGCCACATTGGTCAACCCAATGCGGATGTGCGTGACCTTGTCGCCGCTCTTGCGCATGACCACGGCGCAGCCGGCCGTGGCCCAATCGCCCGTTTTGCGCTTGAGCTTCTCGTAAGCCCAGCCGGTGCCCGCGGCAAACGCCGGCACGCGAATGGCGACCATGACTTCGGTCTCTTCGAGCAGGGTCATGTAGGTGCCCAAGAAGAAACCATTGGCGGGTACGGTGCGCCGCCCCTTGGGCCCCTCGAGCACAAATTCAGCGTCACACACGAGCGACAAGGCAGGGTGGTCGTTGCCGGGGTCGCCGTGCGCGATGTCCCCGCCAATCGTGCCGCGGTTGCGCACTTGGGGGTCGGCAATCAACTTGGCCGCTTCGGCCAACAGAGGCACCTTGGCTTGCAGAATGGGCGATGTGATGAGATCGTTCTCCACCGTCATGGCCCCGATGACCACGGTGTTGCCGTCCTCGCATATCCCGCGCAATTCGGGAATCCGGTTGATGTCGATGAGGTGCTCGGGCTGCGCAAAACGCAGTTTCATCATGGGCAGTAGGCTGTGGCCGCCGGCGAGCAACTTGGCCTCTGAGCCGTACTGGCCCAGCAGGGCTACGGCTTCGCTCACACTCCGAGGCGCATGGTATTCAAAGCGCGGTGGGATCATGGGGGTCTCCTGTCGTTAGCTGTTTTGTCAAAGACAATTCAGTTTAGAAGGAAGCAAAACCCTCTGAAAACATCAGGAATTTCCGGTAAATTAGTAAGATTTTATGATTTATTGCACGAAACGCATTTTCGCTTGCACGAATTGTCGAGAACAAACGCCCGTACGGGCTGCCATCAGGGAAAGTCCTGAGTCGTTGGAGGAGGCCTAGCGCGCGCGCAAGCCCAGCGCCTCTTTCACCCGCGCGACTTCCGTGCGTGAGACCGGAATGGGCGTTTGTGGGCGCAAGCCCTTGAGGGTGAGCACCGTCTTGCTCGCCTCGCGTGAGAGGCCTTCGACTGCTTCTAAATTGACGATGTAGCAGCGGTGAACACGCGCAAAGCGTTTCGGATCCAAGCGGGTTTGCAGGTCACCAATGCTCAGGTTGCAAAAGTGCGAGCCTTCACGCGTCATCACCCGGGTGTAATGGGCTTTGGACTCAAGCCCCAGCACATCGTGCGTATCGAGAAACACCACTTGGTGGTTGACCACCACGGGAATGCGCGTGAGCAGCACATTGCGCGAGGGCGTTGCATCGGCCTCCCCCGCCTGGCTCACCACCTGCGTCACGTCGTAGAACACGAGCACAAAGCCCGTGGTGTGGTTCTGCGCGTCGCCCAATCGGGTGACCTTGATGAGCAGCACCTGCTCCGGAATATTGATGATCATGGTCATGGGGACCGCGTTGGCCACCGGACACGCGGAGGCCTGGTCCAACAAAAACCCGACCTTGGGTTGTGAGCGCTCGGGGTGAAACGAGGTCACCAATTGATCGAAGGGTTGTTTTTCTTCAACGGGCAAGATCTTGCGCGCGAAGTCGTTCATCGCGAGGACCTTGCGCTGCGCATCCAAATGAATCACCCCGACTTCGAATTTTTCGAAGAGGTAGAGTTGATTGTGGTGTGGGTTGGCACGATCGTCCATGGGTGCAATGTCTCAGAATCCGTCACGCTTCAAAACCAGACTGCGCATCCGGCTGGTGGCCTTCGCTTGCCGCCCGATGCCACGCGCACGGGAGTATGACATCGGCCACTCGGTCCATGGCAATACCTGACTACAAAGAAATGTCTCCGGATTGTGCGAGGATTCTGACACAGACCCTTTGTATCGGTTGACCCGCAGGGTCCCCATGGGGACAAAAACATGAGCTCGAAAAAACCCCCCAAGCCCGCCGCGGTTCGACACTTGGTGATCGTTCTGGGCGACCAACTCGACGGGCAATCCTCGGCGCTGGAAGACTTTGACGCCGCGCAAGATGTGATTTGGATGGCCGAAGTGCGCGAGGAATCCACCCATGTGCCCTCCTCGCGCCAACGCATTGTTCTCTTTTTGAGTGCAATGCGGCACTTCGCCCAAGCCCAGCGCGATCGGGGCCGGCGCGTGCACTATGTCACGCTCGATGACCCCGGCAACACACACACCCTCGCCGGTGAGCTCGCGCGCAGCGTGGCCGAACACACGCCGCAAAAGCTCATTCTCACGGCGCCGGGCGACTGGCGTGTGCTCAAGGCCTTGCAGGCTGCGGCACAAGCACTGGGCCTCGCGCTCGAGTTGCGCGACGATCGGCACTTCTTGAGCACCGTGCGCGATTTCGCCGCGCACGCCAAAGGACGCAAGCAATTGCGCATGGAGTACTTCTACCGCGAGATGCGCCGCAAAACCGGGCTGCTGATGGCGGGGAATGACCCCGAGGGCGGCGAGTGGAATTACGACGCGCAAAACCGCGAGGCCTTTCCCGCCTCCGGCCCTGCTGCCCTGCCCGCACCCCCGCGCTTCCCGCCGGATGTCATCACCCGTGAGGTGATGGCCCTGGTCGAGCGTGCATTTCCCGATCATCCAGGTCAAATCGCCTCGTTTGCCTGGCCCGTCACGCGCGAGCAGGCTTTGCAAGCGCTCGCCGATTTCATCGCCAACCGATTGCCGCACTTTGGGCGTTACCAAGACGCCCTATGGGCGGGTGAGCCCTGGCTCTACCACTCGCTGCTTGCGGCCGCACTCAACCTCAAGCTGCTCAACCCCCTGGAAGTGGCCCAAGCCGCTGAAGCGGCTTACCGAAAGGGGCAGGCTCCGCTAGAAGCGGTAGAGGGCTTTATCCGGCAGATCATTGGCTGGCGCGAATATGTTCGGGGCATTTACTGGACGCAAATGCCCGACTATGCCCAAGGTAACGCCTTGAACGCCACCCTCCCCCTGCCCGCCTTTTACTGGAACGCGCAAACCGACCTGAACTGTTTGCGCGACGCCATTGGACAAACGCTCACGCACGGCTACGCGCACCATATCCAGCGCTTGATGGTCACGGGGCTCTACGCCTTGCTCTTGGGCGTCGAACCCCAAGCGGTGCACGCCTGGTACCTCTCGGTGTATGTGGATGCTGTGGAATGGGTGGAACTGCCCAACACCCTGGGCATGAGCCAGTATGCCGATGGCGGCGTGATGGCGAGCAAGCCCTATGTGGCCAGTGGCAAATACATCCAACGCATGAGTAACCACTGCCAAACTTGTCGCTTTGACCCCGCGCAGTCCACCGGTGATCAGGCCTGCCCCTTCACCACCTTGTACTGGGATTTTTTAGGCCGTCATGCGGATCTGCTGGCCAAACAACCGCGCATGGTCATGCAACTCAAAAACTGGAATCGCCTCAGCCCCGAGCAGCAGCAGGCGATTGCCGCGCAAGCCGAGCGCATCAAGGCAGGGACGTTTGCTTGAAAGGCGAATGCGCCTGTAATTCTTCGACATAGGCCTCCACCCCCGCCCTCTCTCGTTCCAGAAAGCGGCTCACCGCATCGGCAAACTCGGGGTGCACGAGATCGTGGGCACTGTGGGTGGATTGCGGTAACAATGCCCGCGCCATTTTGTGCTCGCCCTGGGCCCCCCCCTCAAAGCGCCCCACCCCGTTGGCGATGCACCAAACCAGGGGTTGGTAGTAGCAGGCTTCAAAGTGCAGGCAATCCACCCGCTGCACCGCGCCCCAGTAGCGCCCATAGGCCACAGACGCCGGTTGTCCCAAGCCCTCCACGGCAATGAGGCTTGCGGCAATCGGCTCGCCCGCTCGCTCGGCCACAAACATCACCCACGACTCGGGCTGGGTGCGAGCCAAGTCGGTGAAAAAGGCCCGCGTCAAATAAGGCGGGTTGCCATGCTCGTGGTAAGTGCGGGTGTAGCAACGGTAGAAAAAATCCCAATCCGCCTCGCCAATCTCACGGCCCTGGCGGACCCTAAACGTCACCCCGGCGGAGGCGACCCGACGCCGCTCCTGTCGAATTTTTTTGCGCTTGTCCTGACTCAGCTGCCCCAGAAAATCCTCAAAGTCACGATAGGCCGCGTTGTGCCAGTGGAATTGGACGGTGTCTCGTTCAAGCCAGCCCTCCGCAAGACACGCCGCGCGGTCCGCCGGACTCATGAACAGAATATGGGTGGACGATAAATCGAGCGCACGCGAATGCGCTTTGAGCGCGCGCAACAAGGCGCGCCGGCTGGCATCGTCGCGCGCCAACAAGCGCGAACCTGAGGCCGGGGTGAAGGGCACGGCCACCAAGCCTTTCGGGTAGTAAGCCAAACCCTGCTGCTGGTAAGCCCGCGCCCATGCCCAGTCAAACACGTACTCCCCATAGGAATGGGCCTTGAGGTAGAGCGGGCAAGCGGCCACCAAGGTCGCCCCCTCCCAAAGCGTGAGGGGCTGCGCCACCCAACCGGACTCTGGCGAGGCACTGTGACTGACTTGCAAGGCTTGCAAGTAGGCATGTCGCATGAAGGGCGTGGGTTGGTCTTGACGCTCCAGTAAGGCATCCCAAGCGTCGGCGGGGATATCGGACCAGCGGGGGTTGGTTTGCAAGCGATAGGGGCTTTGGGCCACGGCGTGTTCCAGTCGGCGGTGTTGAGCCAATAACCGCCTAGCGTATCAGGGTGGGGAAAAACCCTTGAAACTCATTATTGATATTTCATTTTTTTCATTAAATGGTATTATTTGTATGTATTAATGTTTTCTTTTGTAATCATCCTTGTGATCAAGCCTGTGAGCACCCATGAGCAAGAACACCCGATACTTCATCCAGCCCGGCAACAATTTCACTGACTTTTCCCTCGACTACGCGCCCGAGGCCACCCTCGCGGGGCACAACATCACCGTCAAGGGCACGAGCAATGTGGGCGGGTCATCTGTTTCTAACGCCGGCGACGTCAATGGCGATGGCTTGAGCGACCTGATCGTTGGCGCCTATCAGAGTGATCCTGCTGCGGGTGCGAATGCCGGCCGCAGCTACGTGATCTTTGGCAAAACCACGTCATCGGTCGTTGACCTCAGCGCCGTGGCCGCCGGCAGCGGGGGGTTTGTGATCAACGGAAAATCTTTTGCGGATGAAAGCGGCAGGGCTGTAGCCACCG
>VEQC01000010.1 GCA_018883455.1 Limnohabitans sp.
CCGTAACATGGGGGGCATGACTCATCGACCCGATTTCATTGCCCCCACGCGGCACACCGACGCCGAGAGCGCCCTCGCCCAAGTTCAAAAGCTCTATGACTTGAGCATCGCGCATTTGCGCCAAGCGATGCGCGAGTTTGTCGCGGGGCGTGATTTTGAGGGGCGTGTCCGCGCCTGCTATCCCTTTGTGCGGCTACAGACCCGCACCGGCCTCTTGGCCGAGGGCAGCGACAGCAAGCGACTGAGTTATGGCTTTGTGGCAGAGCCCGGGCGCTATGAAACCACGCTCACCCGACCCGACCTCTTTGCGAGCTATTTGCGCGAGCAATTTCGCCTGCTGCTGCGCAACCATGGGGAGGCCTTGGAAGTGGGCATGAGCCAACAGCCTATTCCTGTGCACTTCTCATTTAGCGAGCACGAGCACATTGAGGGCGAGCTCTCGGCCGAGCGCCGCGCCCTGATGCGCGAAGTCTTCGATTTGCCCGACTTGACCACCATGGACGATGGCATCGCCAATGGTACCCATATGCCCCGCTCGGGCGAGCCCGCACCGCTCTCGCTCTTCACTGGCGCGCGCATTGACTACTCCTTGCAGCGCCTGCGCCACTACACGGGCACGCGGCCCGAGTTTTTCCAGAATTTCGTGTTGTTCACGAACTACCAGTTCTACATTGACGAATTTGTGCGACTCGGACACGAAGCCATGCAAGACCCCAAATCGCGCTACGACGCTTTTGTGGAGCCGGGCAATCGGGTCACGCCGCGCGTGGGTTTGCCGCCCCCCAGCGGGCCCGCTGGGGAAGCCCCCCCGCGTCTGCCGCAAATGCCGGCCTACCACCTGACCGGGCCGGGGCACAGCGGGATCACCATGGTCAATATTGGTGTGGGGCCGGCCAACGCGAAGAACATCACCGACCATATTGCGGTGCTGCGTCCCCACGCTTGGCTCATGCTCGGCCATTGCGCGGGCTTGCGCAACTCCCAACAATTGGGGGACTATGTGCTCGCCCATGGCTATGTTCGCGAAGACCATGTGCTCGACGAAGAGCTCCCCTTGTGGGTGCCCATTCCGGCCTTGGCCGAAGTGCAGGTGGCTTTGCAACAAGCCACCGCCGAGGTGACGGGTCTGGCTCGGGGTGACCTCAAACGGGTGTTGCGCACGGGCACGGTGGCCAGCACGGATAACCGCAATTGGGAACTCCTGCCCAACAACACGCCCCAGCGGCGTTTCAGCCAAAGCCGTGCGGTGGCCCTCGACATGGAGAGCGCCACCATTGCCGCCAATGGATTTCGCTTCCGGGTGCCCTACGGCACCTTGCTGTGTGTGAGCGACAAGCCCCTGCACGGTGAAATCAAGTTGCCCGGCATGGCCAACCACTTCTACCGCGAGCGGGTCGATCAGCACTTGCGCATCGGCATTCGCGCCGTGGAGCTGCTCCAAGCCCAAGGGCTCGATGCCCTGCACAGTCGCAAGCTGCGCAGTTTCAATGAAGTGGCGTTTCAGTAAGCCTCGCGGGCTTAGGCCGCATCGGCCATTTTTTCGCCCAAACGCACCGCACGCCCCGCCTGCCACTCGGGGTTAAAGCGAACGGTTCCCTGGGGCCAGAGCAGGACCACGGTCGAGCCCAAGAGGAAACGCCCCATCTCGGCGCCCTGGTCAAGGCGGAGGGAGGGGTCGTCGTACACCCACTCGCGCGGGTTGCCCGGACGCGGGGGATTGACCACGCCGTGCCAGGTGGTGGCCATGCTGCCCACGATGGTCGCGCCCACGAGCACGAGCACAAAGGGCTTTGCGGGCTCCCCTTGGGCCGCCGGTGTTTCAAACACGCACACCACCCGTTCGTTGCGGGCGAAGAGGCCGGGCACGCCCGCGGCCGTGGTGGGGTTGACGGAGAACAAATCCCCCGGCACATGAATCATGCGCCGCAATACGCCGCTGCTGGGCATGTGGATGCGGTGGTAGTCGCGGGGGCTTAGGTAAATGGTGGCGAAATCGCCGTCCTGGAATTGGGCGGCGAGGGCGGCATCGCCCCCCACCAAAGCCTGGGTGCTGTAGGCGTGGCCCTTGGCTTGGAAGATTTGGTCGCCCTCGATGCGACCGAGCTGGCTGATGGCGCCGTCCACCGGACAGACAAACGGCGCGGGCGCCAGGGGGCGAGCCCCTGCTTTGAGGGGGCGGGTAAAGAAGGCGTTGAAGCTGGCGTAATGGGTGACGTCGGGGTCAGCCGCCTCGTCCATATTGACTTGGTAGCGACGCACAAACCAGCGAATGACCGCGTGGGTGAGCCGCCCCCCCTGAGCGCGAGCGAGCGCCCCCATGAGTTCGGTCAGGGCCTGTTTGGGGAGCAAATACTGAAGCAGAACAAAGGGGGACATGACGAACCTTTCAGGGCGGATTCTAGGGTGCTTGGGTGCCCCCCCGTGGGGTTGGGCAAAATGGTGGCATGGATACCCCACTCTTTGCGGCGCACGCCCTGCGCAAACGCTTCCAAGACCACACCGTGGTTGACGACCTCTCTTTTGCCATCCGTCCCGGCGAGTGCCTGGGCCTCATTGGCCCCAACGGCGCCGGCAAAACCACCACCTTGCGCATGTGCCTGGGGCTTGTGCGTCCGGATGAGGGACGCATTGAGGCCTTTGGCCTGCACCTGCCCGAAGACACCCTGGCCATCAAGCAGCGCCTGGGGGTGGTGAGCCAGTTTGACACCCTGGACCCGGATTTCACCTGCGCCGAAAACCTGCGCGTGTATGGGCGCTACTTTGGACTTTCCCGCCAGACGCTCGACGCGCGCATCGGCCCCCTGCTGGCTTTTGCCGCGCTGGACCACAAAGCCGATGCCAAACCGGGTGAGCTCTCCGGGGGCATGAAGCGGCGCTTGAGCCTCGCGCGCGCCCTCATCAACGACCCCGACGTGCTCTTGCTCGATGAGCCCACCACCGGGCTCGACCCGCAAGCCCGCCACCTCATGTGGGAGCGGCTCAAACTGCTCCTGCAACAGGGCAAATCGATTTTGCTCACGACCCATTTCATGGATGAAGCCGAGCGTCTGTGCAACCGATTGGTGCTCATCGACCATGGGCGCAAAATTGCTGAAGGCACGCCTCGCGCGCTGATTGAAGCCCATGTCGAGCCCGATGTGGTGGAAGTGTATGGCGAGGGTGCCACCGAACTCCAAAATGATCCGATTTGCCAGCTCGCCCACCGCGTGGAGGCCAGCGGTGAAACCTTGTTTTTCTACACCCACAGCGCCGCGCCTCTGTTGCAAGCCTTGCAGGCGCACCCCGGCCTGCGGGTGCTGCACCGCCCCGCCAATCTGGAGGATTTGTTTTTGAAATTGACCGGGCGCCAGATCCGGCAGGAGGGTTGAGCCATGGGATCGCTGCGTTTTTGGCCGGTGTTCTTGCGCAACCTCTTGGTGTGGCGCAAGCTCGCCGTGCCCAGTCTGATTGGCAATATTGCCGAGCCGCTGATGTGGTTGGTGGCGTTTGGTTACGGTTTGGGCAGCTTGGTGGGCGATATCGCCTTGGGTGAGCGCACCGTGCCCTATATTTTGTTTCTGGCCAGTGGCTCGATTTGCATGAGCGCCATGAACGCGGCCACATTTGAGGCGCTTTACTCGGCCTTCTCGCGCATGCATGCGCAGAAAACTTGGGATGGCATTCTCAACGCGCCGGTTCGGCTCGAAGACATCTTGCTCGCCGAGATGCTGTGGGCGGCGTTTAAGGCGCTCTTTAGCGTCACGGCCATTTTGGCGGTCATGGCGGCGCTGGGACTGGCGCAGAGTTGGAAACTCTTGCTCGCTTGGCCCTTGTTGCTCTTGGTGGGCATCACCTTTAGCTGTATTGCCCTCATTTTCAACGCTTTGGCCAAGGGGTATGACTTCTTTACGTACTACTTCACCCTGGGCCTCACCCCCATGATGTTCATCAGCGGCGTGTTTTTCCCCAGCGATCAGCTGCCCCCATGGGTTCAGGGGCTGGCCCAGGCGCTTCCGCTGGCGCACGCCGTGGCGCTGGTGCGCCCCCTCTTTTTGGACCATTGGCCAAGCCAAGCCGGCTTTCACCTCGCCATGCTCCTGCTCTACGCCAGCCTGGCTTGGCTTTTGGCCTTGAAACTCACCCGCCGCCGCTTCGGGGTTTGACGCGCGTCAGCCTCCTGCAATGCTCGGGGGGCTAAGATTGCCCTTTCTCCAGCAGGAAGGACATTCAACATGACGATTCAAACAGTGGGCATCATCGGTGCCGGCACCATGGGCAACGGCATCGCGCAGGCCTGCGCCGTCAGCGGCATTTCGGTGGTGATGGTCGATATTGCCCAAGCCGCCGTGGACAAAGGCGTGGCCACCGTCTCGGCCAGCCTCGATCGCTTGATCAAAAAAGAAAAAATGACCGCCGCCGACAAAGACGCGGCCATGGCGCGTATTCAGGGCAGCACGAATTACGAGGACTTGAAAAAAGCCCAGCTCGTGATTGAGGCCGCCACCGAAAACCACGCGCTCAAGGTGAAGATCTTGCAGCAAATCGATGGTCTTCTGGCGCCCGAGACCCTCATCGCCACCAACACCTCGTCCATCTCCATCACCCAACTCGCCGCCGTCACCCAACGCCCCGAGCGCTTCGTGGGTATGCACTTTTTCAACCCCGTGCCCATGATGGCGTTGGTGGAAATCATCCGTGGCCTGCAAACCAGCGACGCCACCCATGATGCGGTGCACGCGCTCGCACTGCAGTTGGGCAAGACGCCCATTACCGTGAAGAATGCACCGGGCTTTGTGGTCAACCGCATTTTGGTGCCCATGATCAACGAAGCCTTCTTTGTGCTGGCCGAAGGCTTGGCCACGCCAGAGGACATCGATGCCGGCATGAAGCTCGGCTGTAACCACCCCATCGGCCCACTCGCGCTGGCCGACCTCGTCGGTTTGGACGTGTGCCTGGCCGTGATGGAGGTTTACTTGCACGAGTTTGGCGACAGCAAGTACCGCCCCTGCCCCTTGCTCAAGGAAATGGTGGCGGCAGGACGCCTGGGACGCAAAACCGGGCGCGGCGTCTACACCTACTGACCTCCAAAAGGAGTCGCCATGCGCTACGCCCTGCTCTCGGATATCCACGCCAACCTCCCCGCGTTGGAAGCTTGCCTGGAACATGCCCGAAGTCAGGGTTTTGACCGCCTCGCCTTGCTCGGTGACTTGGTGGGCTACGGCCCGCACCCGAGCGAGGTGGTGCAACGCTGTCAGGCTTTGCAGCAGGCGGGGGCCATCGTGCTGCGCGGCAACCACGAAGAAATCATCCAAACGCACCACCTCGAGGCGCACCGTGAATCGCTGGGCGGCCAAACCGCGGGTTGGACGCACGCCCAACTCTCCCCTGCGCAGCGCTACTGGTTGGAGGTACTTCCGCTCTCTGCACGGGAAGATCGGGTGTATTTGGTGCACGCCAGCGCCGACGCGCCCGAGCGGTGGCGCTATGTGGAGGATGATCGCATCGCAGGATTAAGCCTTGACGGGGCCTGCGCCCTCTACCCCGATGTGCGCTATGTGTTTGGCGGCCACGTGCACCATCAATCGCTGTGGTATCGCGGCACGGGTCGTCAGCTCATGAAATTCGCGCCCACGCCTGGGGTGCCCATTCCCACGCCCAAGCATCGGCATTGGATCGCCACCGTGGGTTCGGTGGGCCAGCCGCGTGACGGCAACCCCAAAGCCATGTATGCGCTCTTTGACGATCAGGCCGGTCGCCTCACTTTTCATCGAGTGGCGTACGACCACCACGGCGTGGCACGTGCGGTCCGCGCCGCCGGGCTGCCGGAGTTCTTTGCCGAACGGCTGGAGAAAGGCCGATGAAGAAACTCGATCCTGGCACAGCGCTCGATGGCTTTGTCATTGGCCGCTGCATCCACGCCGGTGGCATGGCGCACATTTATGAAGTCTCCTACGCGGATCAACACGAGCCGCCGTTTCCCCTGGTGATGAAAGTCCCGCGCATGACGGCGGGTGACGGGGCCGAGAACATCGTGAGCTTTGAGGTGGAACACCAGCTCATGCAGGTGCTGCAAGGTCGCCACGTGCCGCGCTTTGTCGCGGCGGGCGATTTGGCGCAGTTACCCTACTTGGTGATGGAGCACGTGCCGGGACAAACCTTGCAGCAGTGGATGGATGACAAGGCCCAGGCCCAAGTGGTGCCGCAAGCGGACGAAATCGCCCGCGTGGGGGCGGCTTTGGCGCGCGCGGTGCACAGCCTGCACAAGCAAAACGCATGTCACCTCGACCTCAAACCCGCCAATGTGCTGCTCCATCCCGAGGGCCATGCGGTGCTCTTGGATTTCGGCTTGTCCTCGCACGCGCACTACCCTGATTTGCTGGCGGAGGAACTGCGCAAAGCCGTCGGTTCTCCTGTCTGGATCGCGCCCGAGCAGGTGGTGGGCGTGCGGGGTGACCCGCGCAGCGATGTGTTTGCCATTGGCGTGATGCTCTACGAACTCGCCACGGGTGAGCTGCCTTTTGGCAACCCCCAAACCGCTGCGGGTATGCGCCAGCGCTTGTGGATGGACCCACCCCCGCCGCGCAGCCTGCGCGCAGATGTGCCGCCTTGGTTACAAGAGGTGATTCTGCGTTGCCTCGCCCCATTGGCGGCGGAACGCTACCCCTCGGCGGCGCATTTGGCGATGGACTTGGAGAACCCCGATCAAGTGCGCCTCACCGCCCGTGGACACCAACTGCAAAAAACCGCGTTTCTCACCCACCTCAAGCGCTGGCTGCGCACGGCTGGCATGCAATACCAACCCAGCCCCCTGCCCTCGCAACAAATCGACAGCGTGCCCATCGTGATGGTGGCGGTGCCGCACTACGACGTGAGTGATGCGACTTTGTATTCCCTGCGCGAGGCGGTGGCGCGCTCACTGGGCATCCGCCCGGGCGCGCGCCTGGCGGTGGTGACGGTCATTTCACCGGGCATGAGCAGCACCACCGACAGCGACAAAAGCGAAACCGCCGTGCACCGGCAATACCTCAACATGCTACGGCAGTGGGCCCAACCCCTCGACCTCGAAGGGCACCAGACGTCCTTTCACGTGCTGGAGTCCACCGACGTGGCGCAAGCCTTGGTGCGCTATGCCGAAGGCAATCAGGTGAGCATGATTGTGATGGGCGCAGCCACCCACGGCTTGCAAATGCAACGCTTGGTCGCCACGGTGCCGATCAAGGTGGCCATGGATGCGCCCTGCACGGTGGTGCTGGTCAAGCAATTTCTGCCCTTCGAGCAGTTGCACGAGGGCGAGCCGGACCCTGAAGTGGTGGCTCTAGAGCGCAAGCGCAAGCGAGCGGAGAACTGGGTACCGTTTTAATCGGGTGGGCGAAAAAAATGGCCCGCAAGCGGGCCATTTTTGAGAAAGCGGGAGACCCTTGATGAGGGCTCCGGAGGGGGTTAGTCGGCGTACTGACCGGCAGCCTGAATGACCGGGCCCCACTTGTTGATTTCCGCTTGCACAAACTTGCGGTGCTCGGCGGGCTCAATGCGCTTGTCGGATACCACCACGGCACCCAAGCCTTGTTGCTTGGTGATGAATTCGGGGTCTTTCAAGGCCGCGCGCAGGGCGGTATTGACCTTTTTCACCACGTCAGCCGGTGTGCCTTTGGGGGCGTAGAGGCCGTGCCAGATCGTGACTTCAAAGCCCTTCATGCCCACTTCTTGCAAGGTGGGTAAATCCTTGAGCGCGGGGGTGGTCAGACGCTTACCGGTGGTGACCGCGTAGGCCTTGATGGTTTTACCCTCGATTTGCGCGGTGGTGTTGGTGGTCTGATCGCACATGAGGTCGATCTGGCCGCCCATGAGGTCGTTCATGGCCGGCGCCGTGCCCTTGTAGGGCACCGTGGTCATGTCCACCTTGAGGTCTCGTTGGAACATCAAACCGCACAGGTGCGAGGCGGCGCCCAGGCCGGCGTTGCCCAAGTTGATCTTGCCCTTGTTGGCGTCGATCCAGCCGAGCAATTCCTTGTAGTTGTTGGCGGGCAAGGTGGGACGTCCCACGAGGGTCATGGGCACATCGTTGATCATGCCCAGGTATTCGAAGTCGCCCATGGTGTCATAGGGCATCTTGCGGTAGAGGGCGGGCGATGTGGCCATGCCAATGTGGTGCAAGAGCAGCGTGTGGCCATCGGGGTTGGCCTTGGCGGCCTTGGCGGCACCAATCGTGCCACCGGCACCCCCCACGTTTTCCACCACCACGCTGGAAGCCCCCAGGGGTTTGCGCAAGGCCTCGGCCAGATCGCGCGCCACGCGGTCGGTGGGGCCACCGGCAGTGAAAGGGACGATCAAGGTGATCGGGCGGTCTTTGATGGGGTAATCCGAAGCCCAAGCCACATTGCCCAAGCCAAGGGCGAGAACGAGCAGAGAAAGGGGTTTTTTCATGATCCGTTTGACTCCTTATAAGACTATCAATCCTAGCGCCTTCGCAAATCCCTCCCAAGTGTGGGAATTACATAGCGGAAAACCCCAGCCGACTTTGCGCGGCCGCGGGGGCTTACTGGTAAGAGCGGGCGTCTTCAATCACCTTACCGTCGTTGGGCAAACTGCCTGGCGCAACGCATTCGACATCGGCACGCAGTTTGGTGATGTCTCGCACGGCCTCGGCCACCTTGGCTTGCAAAGCGGCGTCGGATTGTTGGGTTTCCACGCGCAAAGTCATTTGATCGTTGGCCATTTCACCACTGACCACCAAGCGGGCACGCAGGATTTCCGGGAACCGCTTGGCCACATCGGCCACTTGGCCGGGGTGCACAAACATGCCACGCACCTTGGTGGTTTGGTCGGCACGCCCCATCCACCCTTTGATGCGGGCGTTGGTGCGACCGGTCGGGCAGGTGCCCGGCAAGATGGCGGACAAATCGCCCGTCCCAAAACGGATCAGGGGGTATCCCGGGCTCAACGTGGTCACGACCAATTCGCCCACCTCTCCCTCGGGTACGGGGTCGCCCGTACCCGGACGGACAATTTCCACGATCACGCGCTCGTCGAGCACCATGCCTTGGCGCGATTCGGTCTCATAGGCGATGAGGCCCAAATCGGCGGTGGCATAACACTGGTAGGCGGTGATGCCACGCTCGGCGAGCCAATCGCGCAGGCTGGGCGGGAAGGCTTCGCCGCTGACCATGGCTTTCTTCACGCTGCTGATGTCGGCGCCATGCTCCTGCGCTTTCTCGACCAAGATGCGCAAAAAGCTCGGGGTGCCGGTATAGGCTTGGGGGCGCAGGTCGGCAATCGCACCGAGCTGCTGCTCGGTTTGTCCCGTCCCTGCGGGAAAGACCGTGCAGCCCATGGCCAGGGCACCCGACTCCATCATGAAAGCGCCAGGGGTCATGTGGTAACTAAAGCTGTTGTGCACGAGGTCGCCTTCGCGAAAGCCTGCCGCGCACAAGGCGCGGGCCACGCGCCAGTAATCGGCGCCGCTGCCATCGGGTTCGTAAATCGGCCCCGGCGAGGCAAAGATGCGCGCCATCTGGCGACCCTTGACCAAGGCGGAGAACCCACCGAACGGATCGGCCGGGCGTGCGGCTTTTTGTAACTCGAGCAACTCATACTTGCGCGTGACGGGAAGCTGTGCCAACGCCGCACGCGAGGTGATGGCCGCGGCGTTGACGCCCGCCAGAATACGGGCAAAAGCCGGTGTGTGTTGCTGGGCATGCGCGATCTGCTGGGGCAGCGCGGCAAAGAGTTCGGCCTCGCGTTGTTGGGGGTCGCGGGTTTCCAGGGTGTCTAGGTGTTGGCTCATGGGCAGTTTTCTCCAGTCAAACAGGCCTTAGGCCAACCAACGCTTGCGACGCTTGTAGCTCTTGACGTCGCGGAAACTCTTGCGCTCGCCACCCCCCACGCCCAGGTAGAACTCCTTGACGTCTTCGTTGTTACGCAAGTCTTGCGCCGCGCCATCCATCATCACCCGACCCGACTCCATGATGTAGCCATAGTCGGCGTACTTCAGCGCCATGTTGGTGTTTTGCTCGGCAAGCAAGAAGGTCACTTTTTCTTTGGCGTTGAGGTCTTTGACGATCTCAAACACCTCTTCCACGATTTGTGGGGCCAGACCCATCGAGGGTTCGTCAAGCAAGACCATGTTGGGGTTGGCCATCAGGGCCCGGCCGATGGCGCACATCTGTTGTTCGCCGCCCGAGGTGTACGCGGCTTGGGAGGTGCGGCGCGTCTTGAGGCGCGGGAAATAGTTGTAGACCTTCTCCAGATTGGCGGCCACTTCACCCTTGTCCTTGCGGGTGTAGCTGCCGGTGAGCAAATTTTCCTCAATGGTGAGGTGGGCAAAGCAGTGACGGCCTTCCATCACCTGCACCACGCCGCGCTGGACGAGGTCCGCCGGGGAGAGGTTTTCGATGCGCTCGCCCCGCAGTTCGATGGAGCCTTTGGTCACCTCTCCGCGCTCGCCTTTGAGCAAGTTGGAGATGGCCCGCAAGGTGGTGGTTTTGCCTGCGCCATTGCCACCCAAGATGGCCACAATGCCGCCTTCGGGCACTTGCAGGGAAACGCCCTTGAGCACCAGGATCACGTGGTTATAGATGACCTCGATGCCGTTGACGTTGAGAACGATTTTTTTGTCCATAGTGAAGAACCTTTGAGGGAACCAGGGCAAAAGCAACCCACGGTTGCTTTTGCGCTGATCCCCCTCCCAAAAAGAGGGGGCAGCGCCGCAACCCGTGCGTGCGCGAACGCACGCGACGGGCCAGCGGAGATCAGGACTGGCAGTCCTGCGGTGTGCGACGGTTGATCTTCTTCTCCGCCGCGTACTTGTCGGCAGCGGCCTTCACCATGGGCTTGATGATTTGCTCATCCGCCTGGTACCAATCGCTGGTGAAGTTCCACTTCTTGCCGTCCCACGTGTGGATGCGGCCCCAGTTGGCGCCCATGTGATCCTGGCAGCTGGTGGAGACGGGGCGCATCACGCCTTTGAAGCCGAGTGAGTCCAGCTTGGCCTGGGTCAGGTCCAAGTTCTCCAAGCCCCAACGGACTTGTTCGCCCGTCATGACTTTGCCCTTGCCGAAGCGCTCCTGTGCACGACGCACGCCTTCGACGGCAAACATCGCGCTCATCGCACCCCGCACGTAGAGCACAGAGCCCACTTCATCCTTCGGTCCCGTGCCCTGGCCCTTGTCGTGCACCTTGGCGAGGATTTCTTTCACGAAAGCAGCGTTAGGCTCGGCGCCGTGCTGCATGGTGATGGCGTTGTAGCCCTTGGCGCCTTCGCCAATGTCCTTGACATCGGGTTCAGCACCAGCCCACCACACGCCGTAGATCTTCTCGCGGGGGTAGCCCGTGGCTTGCGCTTCCTTCACCAAGGTGGAGTTCATCACGCCCCAGCCCCAGTTGACCACGTAGTCAGGACGGTCGCGGCGAATTTGCAGCCAAGTGGACTTTTGCTCGACGCCCGGATGGGTAACGGGCAACAAGGTCAGCTTGTAGCCCAACATGGCGGAGCGCTCCTGCATGATCGGGATGGCTTCTTTGCCAAACGGGCTGTCATGGTAGACCAGGGCGATGTGCTTGCCCTTGAGTTTGTCCATGCCGCCTTCTTTCTTGGCGATGTCTTGCACGATGATGTCACCGGCCACCCAATAGGTACCTGCGATCGGGAAGTTCCACTTGAAGACGCCACCGTCTTGCGACTCACTGCGGCCATAGCCCGACGTGATGAGCGGAATCTTGTCGGCAGGGGCTTTTTCAGTCAACGCGAAGGTGATGCCCGTCGAGAGCGGCTGGAACATGGTTGCGCCACCGTTCTTGCCCTTCAAACGCTCGTAGCATTCCACGCCACGGTCGGTGGCGTAGCCGGTCTCGCACTCCTCGAAGGAGATCTTGACGCCGTTGATGCCACCGCGCGCATTGGTGAGCTTGATGTAATCGACAAAGCCGTTGGCCCATGGCACGCCGTTGGGCGCATAGGCCCCCGTGCGGTAGACCAGCACGGGGAAGAATTGCTCCTTGGCTTGTGCTTGGGCCACAGCGGGCACCAAAGCACTGGCCAAGCCAGCCGCCGCAACGGATGCGGCCAGAGCGAGATGACGAATTTTCATGATTTGCCTCCTAAAGAATGATAGAAACGAACGAAAAAAATCAGTGCGGGAACGGCCACAGACGCAGCTTTTGCTTGCCCACGGACCAGAGCTTGGCCAAGCCATGCGGCTCCACGATCAGGAACCACACAATCAAGCTGCCAAACACCATGTACTCGGCGTGCGAGACGGTGGCGGTGGAGATCGTCACACCAAAGAGCTCGCCAACGGCGGGCAACACTTGGTTGAGGAAAATGGGCAACACCACGATGAAGCCGGCGCCAAAGAAGCTGCCCATGATCGAGCCCATGCCGCCAATGATGACCATAAAGAGCAGCTGGAAGGAACGGTCAATGGAGAACGCGGCGGGCTCCCAAGAGCCCAGATGGATAAAGCCCCAGAGTGCGCCGGCCACGCCCACGATGAATGAACTCACCGCAAACGCAGAGAGCTTGGCATACATCGGGCGAATGCCGATCACGGCTGCCGCCACGTCCATGTCGCGAATGGCCATCCACTCGCGGCCGATGGCACTGCGCACCAGGTTCTTGGCGAGCAGCCCAAACACCACCAAGAAGCCCAGGCAGAAGAGGTATTTGTCCATCGGGGTGTTGATGGTCCAGCCCAGCACGGTGAGGTCGGAGACGGAGACCGAGCCCGAGGCGTTGTTGTTGGTGAACCAGCCCACGCGCAAGAAGGCCCAATCGCAGAAGAACTGCGCGGCGAGGGTGGCCACCGCCAGGTACAAGCCCTTGACGCGCAAGCTCGGGATGCCAAAGACCATGCCCACCAGCGTGGCAAAGAAGCCCCCGCTGAGCAAGGCCACGATGAGCGGCATGCCATCCACGCGGATGTAGGTGTTGTACGCCATGTAGGCGCCTACCGCCATGAAGGCCCCCGAGCCCAAAGAGATCTGGCCGCAATAGCCCACCAAGATGTTCACGCCCAAGGCGGCCAGGGAGAGGATGAGGAAAGGAATCAGGATCGCGCGGTAGAGGTACTCATCCACCAGCAGGGGAACGCCAACCGCGGCAAACGCCACAATGGCCAAGATGGCGATGCGATCCTGCGTGATCGGGAAAATTTGTTGGTCGGCACGGTAAGACGTTTTGAACTGGCCGTTTTCTCTGTAAAACATGAGGTCGCTCCCTTACACGCGGTCGATGATTTTCTCGCCGAACAAACCCTGCGGACGGAACAGCAGGAATACCAATGCCAGCATGTAGGCAAACCAGATCTCAATGCCGCCCCCCACCAAGGGGCCCAAGTAGACCTCGGAGAGCTTTTCCCCCACGCCAATGATGAGGCCGCCAATGATGGCCCCCGGCACGGAGGTGAGTCCGCCCAAGATGATCACCGGCAAGGCCCGCAAGGCCACGGTGGTGAGCGAGAACTGCACGCCCAGCTTCGAGCCCCAAATGATGCCGGCCACCAAGGCGGTGATGCCCGCCACGCACCAGACAATGACCCAGATGCGGTTGAGCGGGATGCCGATGGACTGGGCCGCTTGGTGGTCGTCGGCCACGGCGCGCAGGGCGCGACCGGTAGCTGTTTTTTGGAAGAAGAGCGAGAGCGCCGCCACCAGCAAAGCCGCGATGACGGCGGCGACCACATCTTCCTGGTTCACCAGCACACCCCCCTCGAAGATGCTGTCGAGCACGAAGATGGGCTCTTTGGGCATGCCCACATCGATTTTGTAGATGTCGCTGCCAAAGATCGTCTGGCCAAAGCCGTCGATGAAATACGTGATGCCCAGCGTGGCCATGAGCAGGGTCACGCCTTCTTGGTTCACCAAGTGGCGCAGCACCAAGCGCTCGATCAGCCAGGCCAGCAGGAACATGAACACCGTGGCGGCGGCGAACGCCAGCAAGTTGGCGAGAAACATGTTCTCAAAACCAAACCAAATCGGGAACCATTCGGAAAAGCGCGCCATGGCCAATGCGGCCACCAGCACCATCGCGCCTTGCGCGAAATTGAATACCCCTGAGGCTTTGAAGATGAGCACGAAGCCCAAGGCCACGAGGGAATAGAGCATGCCGGCCATCAAGCCGCCAAAGAGAGTTTCTAGAAAGAATGCCATGTGCTTGCTCCCTTCAGTGCGACGTGCCCAGGTAGGCCTGGATCACTTCTTCGTTGTTGCGCACCTCATCGGGGGTGCCGTCGCCAATCTTCTTGCCGTAGTCGAGCACGACCACGCGGTCAGAGATGTCCATCACCACCCCCATGTCGTGCTCGATGAGCACGATGGTGGTGCCGAACTCGTCGTTGACGTCGAGAATGAAGCGGCTCATGTCCTGCTTCTCTTCCAGGTTCATGCCAGCCATGGGTTCGTCGAGCAAGAGCACTTGCGGCTCCATGGCCAGGGCACGACCGAGGTCCACACGCTTTTGCAAGCCATAGGGCAATTGGCCCACGGGGGTCTTGCGGTGCGCCTGGATTTCCAGGAAGTCGATGATGTGCTCGACAAATTCGCGATGACGCTCCTCTTCCGCCTGGGCCGGGCCCACGCGCAGCGCTTGCAAGAACAAGTTGCTCTTGATGCGCAGGTTGCGCCCCGTCATGATGTTGTCGATCACGCTCATGCCCTTAAAGAGCGCCAAGTTCTGAAAGGTGCGGGCGATGCCCATTTCCGCCACCTGACGGCTGTTCATGTGGCTGAAGGTTTGACCGCGGAACATGATCGAGCCCTCGGTCGGGGTGTAAACCCCGTTGATGCAGTTGAGCATGGAGCTCTTGCCCGCACCGTTGGGGCCGATGATGGCGCGCACCTCGTGCTCGCGCACGTTGAAGGAGATGTCTGTGAGGGCCTTGACGCCGCCAAAGCGCAGGCTGATGTGCTGGACGTCGAGAATGACGTCACCGATTTTTTTGCTCATGCTGCTTTACCTACCGTGGCGAATGTCTTCGCGTCAAAAATCTTCAAGGTGGCGCTGACGCTGCCGGTGCGACCGTCCTCGAACTTCACTTGGGTTTCGATGTACTGCTCGCTCTTGCCGCCGTAGAGGGCGTCAATCAGCACTTGGTACTTCTCGGCAATGAAGCCGCGACGAACTTTGTTGGTGCGGGTGAGTTCGCCGTCGTCGGCGTCGAGCTCTTTGTGCAACACAAGGAAGCGGCTGATCTGGCTGCCGGCGAGCAGCTTGTCTTCGGCCAGATCGGCATTGACTTTTTCCACGCACTCCTGAATCAGGGCGTAAACCTCGGGCTTGCCCGCGAGATCAGGGTAACCCGCGTAGGGGAGGTTGCGCCGCTCGGCCCAGTTGCCCACGGCGTCGAAGTCGATGTTGACCATCACACACACTTTTTCACGACCATCGCCGTAGGCCACCGCCTCTTTGATGTGCGGGAAGAACTTGAGCTTGTTCTCGACGTATTTGGGCGCAAACATGGCGCCGTCATTGGCGCCGCCCTTGATGCGGCCGACGTCCTTGACGCGGTCGATGATCTTCAAATGCCCGTGGCTGTCGAGAAAACCCGCGTCGCTGGTGTGGTACCACCCATCGGCGGTGAGCACTTCGGCGGTGGCAGCCGGGTTCTTGTAGTATTCCTTGAGCAGGCCCGAGGACTTGACCAAAATCTCCCCGTTGTCGGCCACTTTGATCTCCACGCCCTTGCAGGGCACGCCCACGGTGTCGGCACGCGCTTCGTGGTCGGGCTGCAGGCAGACGAACACGGCGGTTTCGGTTGAGCCGTAGAGCTGCTTGAGGTTCACGCCAATCGAGCGGTAGAAAGTGAAAAGGTCGGGGCCAATGGCCTCACCCGCGGTGTAGGCCACACGCACGCGCGAGAAACCGAGGTTGTTGCGCAAAGGGCCGTAGACAAACCAGTCGCCCAATTGGTAGAGCAAGCTGGCGACCGCGCCAATGGACTTGCCGTCCATGCGGTCTGGGCCATATTGGCGCGCCACGCGCATGAAGTAGTGAAAGAGGCCGCGCTTGAACGCGCCAGCGTCTTCCATGCGAATCATCACGCTCGTGAGCAAGCCCTCAAACACGCGCGGTGGCGCGAAATAGTAAGTGGGCCCCACCTCTTTGAGGTCGATGGTGACGGTGGCACCCGACTCGGGACAATTGACCACATAGCCGCAGGCGAGCCACTGGGCGTAGCTGAAAATGTTTTGACCGATCCACGCGGGGGGCAAGTAAGCCAGCACATCTTCGGCCGAAGTGAGGCGGTCAAAAATGGCGCCCGCCTCGGCGCGGTCGAGCAAGGAGAGGTGGGTGTGCACCACGCCCTTGGGGTTGCCCGTGGTGCCGGAGGTGAAGAACATGGCGGCGACGTCATCGGGCTTGGCCGATTCGATCTGCTCATCGTAGAACTGAGGGTGCTGGCGTGCGAACACTTCACCGGCAGCGACGGCCTCGTCGAGCGAGGCCAGACCGGGCTCGTCGTACTTGCGCAGGCCACGCGGGTCGTCAAAAAGGATGTGGGCGAGTTGCGGGCATTGTTCGCGAATTTCGAGCAGTTTGTCGACTTGCTCTTGGTCTTCCACCACGGCGAAGCGCACCTCGGCGTTGTTGAGGGGGAACACACATTCGGCGGCCACGGCGTCTTGGTAGAGCGGCACGGGAATGGCCCCCAGCGACTGCGCGGCCAACATGGCGGCATAGAGGCGCGGGCGGTTTGAACCAATCACCACCATGTGCTCACCGCGCTGCAAACCGAGCTGGTGCAGGCCACAGGCGAGGGATTGCACTTCTTGGCGCAACGCCGACCAGGTGGTGGTCTGCCAAATACCGTATTCTTTTTCACGCAAGGCGGGCGCGCTCGGGCGCTCGGTGGCGTGCTTTTGCAAGAGTCTGGGAAAAGTGGTCTGCATCCCTGTCTTTCTGCGATGTGGAAGGCTGAATTGGACTCGTGTTGCGAATTTCGCAACTTGACATGAGACAAATACTAGGGGTATGTTTGACGCTGATTTGTCTTTACGATGACAATTACCGTATTAACCCTAGGATCGTTTTCCCCGATTCTGTCCAGGAGGTCTGACGATGAGCGGTGGACACAGTGTTTTTCAGCGGCGACGGGCCTGCTCGCCGGAGGAATTGGCCCAAATTCCTTGGCTGGCACACCTCACCCCGGAGGAGCGCGCGCGGGCGGTGACGCAAATCGTGGTGAGCGACCCCCTGCCAGGCGACCATGTCTGTCGCATGGGGCGTCCCGCCACCTATTGGTTTGGCGTGATTGAGGGCTTGCTCAAAATGAGCTCCGAGACGGCGAGTGGCCGCACCATTACCTTCACCGGTGTGGCGCCGGGGGGTTGGTTTGGCGAGGGCACCGTGATCAAGCGCGAACCCTACCGCTACAACATCATGGCCTTGCGCAAAAGCTTGGTCGCCGGCCTGCCCATCGACAGTTTTCATTGGTTACTCGACCACTCGATTGGCTTTAACCGATTTGTCATGAACCAATTCAACGAACGCTTGGCACAGTTCATTGAGGCGCGGGAAATCGACCGCCTCAACACCCCCGACGCCCGCGTCGCCCGCAGCTTGGCGGCACTCTTTAACCCCGCCTTGTTTCACAACACGGGGGCGGTGTTGCGCATCACCCAGCAAGAGCTGGCGTATTTGGTGGGCTTGTCGCGTCAGCGGGTCAACACCGCGCTGGACCATCTGGAATCGGTCGGCCTCATTCGGGTGGAGTACGGCGGTTTGCGGGTGCTCGACTTACCGGCCCTGCGCGCCTTTCGCATGGACCGCTAAACTCGTCCTTCATGACTGTACCCACCCAACGTCTCAACAAACGCATGGCCGAACTCGGGCTGTGCTCGCGCCGCGAGGCCGACGACTGGATTGCCCAGGGCTGGGTGCGCGTCAACGGCGCGGTGGCCCAAATGGGCATGCAGGTGGCGGCCTCGGACGACATTCGCGTTGAGCGCGCGGCCCAAACGCAACAGCAGCAACAAGTCACGATCCTCCTGCACAAGCCCGTGGGTTATGTGAGCGGCCAAGCCGAAGACGGGCACGCGCCGGCGGTGACCTTGATTCAGGCGCGCAACCGCTGGCGGGAAGACCGCTCGCCACAGCGTTTTCACCCCGGGCAATTGCGCGGGCTCGCGCCGGCCGGGCGACTCGACATTGATTCGGTGGGGCTGCTCGTGCTCACCCAAGACGGTCGGGTGGCGCGCCAACTCATAGGCGCCGAATCGGAGGTCGAGAAGGAGTATTTGGTGCGCGTGGTCTGGCGCGGCCCAGCGGGTGAGGTGCGGCAAAACGTGCAAGCGGTTTTCCCCGCCGCGCAACTCGCGCGCTTGCGCCACGGGCTCTCCCTGGACGGCCAAGCCCTCAAGCCCGCCGGTGTGGACTGGCAAAACCCGGAGCAACTGCGCTTTGTGTTGCGCGAAGGGAAGAAGCGCCAAATTCGCCGCATGTGCGAGCAAGTCGGCCTCACCGTGGTGGGACTCAAGCGCGTGCGCATGGGGCGCGTAACGCTGGGCCAATTGCCCGCCGGGCAATGGCGGTATCTGGGCCCGCACGAGCGCTTTTGAGCGACGCTGCAGCCCAGCTCGGTCAGGCCGCGTCGAGCTGGCGCGCGAGGTCCACTAAATCACGCGCGTGCCAGGTGTTGGCCGCCACGGGCGAGACATCCTTGGGCGCCTTGGCGCCAAACTCCAGCGGCCGCTCGATGTAGGCGGTTTGCAAGCCGCACGCGCGCGCGGCGGCCAAATCGTCCTGGTGCGCGGCCACCAACATGGCTTGCTCGGGCGCAAGGCCGAAGGTCTCGACGGCGCCCCGATACACCTGCGGGTCGGGCTTGTACGCCCGAAAAACCTCAGCGCTCAGCACGCAGTCCCAGGGCAGGCGGGCGCGCTTGGCCATGTGGGTGAGCAGGCTCAGGTTCCCGTTGGAGAGGGAGCAAATGAGGTGCTGGCGCTTGAGCTGGTTGAGCCCGGCCACGCTGTCGGGCCAAGGGTCTAAGCGGTGCCACACCCGGTTGAGGTGATCGCGCTCGGCCTCGCTCAAATGGCCTAAGCCGTGGCGGGGCAGTAGGGGTTCCAAGATGAGGCGATGCAAGTCGTCGATGCGCGTCCAGCCAAGTTCGCCCGAGCGCACGCGCTGCATGGCGGGCTGGTAGCCCGCACGCCAGTCGCGCGCGAAGGCATCGGCGTCCACCTGCGGGTAGCGCGCCTGCACCTCGCGCACGATGCTGCCGTGCCAATCGACGACGGTGCCAAAAATGTCAAAAAGGAGGAGTTGGGGGCGTGTCATGCCCCCGTTTTTACACCAATAAAGCGTTGATGCGTTTCACATAGGCGGCAGGATCCTCGGGCAGGCCTCCCTCGGCCAACAAGGCCTGGTCAAAGACGATGTGCGCGAGGTCGTGGAAATGCGGGTTGGCGTCTTGGGCCAACTTCTTGACCAAGGCGTGCTCCGGGTTGACCTCCAAAATCGGCTTGGACTCGGGCACGGGCTGGCCCGCTTGTTTGAGCATGCGGGCGAGTTGCAAACTCATGCCGTGATCCTTGACGACCAGACAGGCCGGGGAATCCACCAAGCGCGATGTCACGCGCACGTCTTCGGCTTTGTCCTTGAGCGCTTCCTTGAGCTTGGCCAACAGGGGCTTGAAGGCTTCGGCGGCCTCTTCGGCGGCCTTTTTCTCGGTCTCGTCTTGCAACTCGCCCAAATCCACCGCGCCCTTGGCCACGCTTTGCAGGGGTGTGCCGTCAACCTCGTGAAGTTGGCTCAAGGCCCATTCGTCCACGCGGTCGGTCATGAGCAGCACTTCGATGCCTTTCTTCTTGAAGACTTCGAGCTGCGGACTGTTTTGCGCCGCGGCCAGGGTATCAGCCGTGATGTAGTAGATCGCGTCTTGCCCCTCTTTCATGCGCGCTTTGTAATCGGCAAAGGAGACCGAGACCGTGTCTGCGCGCGTGCTCGCAAAGCGCAACAAGCGGGCGATTTTGTCGCGGTTGGCGAAGTCTTCTGCCAGCCCCTCTTTGAGCACGGCACCAAATTCACGGTAGAACTGGGTGTATTTGCCCGCATCGCGCCGGTCTTCCTCGCTCGCATCGGCGGCGGGTTGGTCGCGCTTGGCCAAATCTTCGAGCAGGGTGAGCACCCGGCGGGTATTGCCCTCGCGGATGGCTTTGACGTCGCGACTCTCTTGCAAGAGCTCACGGCTCACATTGAGGGGTAAATCGGCGGAGTCGATCACGCCTTTGACAAAGCGCAGGTAAACCGGCATCAGGGCTTCGGCGTCGTCCATGATGAAGACGCGCTTGACGTAGAGCTTGACACCGGCGCGCTTGTCGCGGTTCCACAGATCAAATGGCGCCTTGCCCGGCACATACAGGAGTTGGGTGTACTCGGTGCTGCCCTCGACACGGTTGTGACTCCAGCACAGCGGAGCCTCGTGGTCGTGGCTGATGGCTTTGTAGAACTCGGCGTATTGCGCTTCGGTGATGTCTTTTTTCGGGCGTGACCACAGGGCATTGGCCTGGTTGACCGCCTCCCACTCGTCGGTGACGACCATTTCACCGGGCTGATCGTTCTCGCCTTCCTTCCATTCCTCCTTGCGCATCAGAATGGGCAGCGAGATGTGGTCGGAGTACTTGCCGATGATGGATTTGAGCTTCCATGTGCCCAAGTATTCGAGGGCGTCGTCGCGCAAATGCAAGATCACCCGCGTGCCCCGCGCGGGCAATTCGATGTCCTCGACGGCAAAGTCGCCCGTGCCGCCACTCGTCCAGCGCACCCCCTCACTGGGTTTCAAGCCGGCCCGGCGCGTCTCCACCGTGATTTTGTCGGCCACGATAAAGCCGGAATAAAAACCCACGCCAAATTGACCGATGAGCGCGCCCTGCTCGCGGGCGTCGCTCTTTTGCTCGCTGCTGAGACGGCTCATGAAATCGCGTGTGCCGCTCTTGGCGATGGTGCCCAAGTGGTCGATGGCCTCTTGGCGACTCATGCCAATGCCATTGTCGGCAATGGTGATGGTTTTGGCCTCTTTGTCAAAACTGACTCGAATCTCCAAATTCGGCGCATCTTCATACAAACCGTTGTCGTTCAGGGCTTCGTAGCGCAGTTTGTCGCAGGCGTCGGAGGCGTTGGAGACCAACTCGCGCAGGAAAATTTCCTTGTTGGAGTACAAAGAATGGGTGACCAAATGCAGCAGCTGGGCCACTTCGGCCTGGAAAGCATGGGTTTGGGTGCTCATAGGAATGGGATGAGACAGTTGTTGAACACGGGCTTTTTAGATGGCGGCGGGGCCGCCCAATTTCAAGAGTCCAGCTGTTCGCGCAAATGCTGCACCTGCTCGGCCCAATAGGCCGGCGTGCCAAACCAAGGGAAGTTTTGGGCAAAGGCGGGGTCGTCCCAGCGGGTGGCAATCCAGGCGCTGTAGTGGATCAGGCGCAGGGTGCGCAAGGGCTCGACCAAGCGCAGCTCCATCGGGTCAAAGTCGCGCACCTGGGTATATCCTTCGAGCAAATCGGCCAACTGCGCTTGGCGTTGCAAGGCGTCCCCGCTGGCGAGCATCCACAAGTCTTGCACGGCGGGGCCGGTGCGGGCGTCATCCAAGTCCACAAAATGCGGTCCCGCCCCGGGCAGTCCCTCCGGCGTCCAGAGGATATTGCCCAGATGGCAATCTCCGTGCAGGCGCAGCGTCTGAGGCTGGACTTCCGTCCAGACCGCGCGCGCCTGCGCCAAGGCTGCGTCGCAAGCCTCTTGCCAAGCGCGTTCGTGCGCCAAATCGATGTATCCGCCCTCGAGCAGGCGGTCGCGGGCGGCTTGGCCCAAGCTCTCTGGGTTGAGTGCGGGCCGCTCGACGAACGCGCCACGCGCGCCCACGGTGTGCAATCGGGCGAGGAAGCGCCCGATCCAAGCGCGCACTTGGGGCTCGTCAAGTTCAGGGGCCCGCCCTCCGCGTCGTGGGGAGACACTAAAGGCAAAGCCCTCGGCATGGTGCAAGGTCTCGCCTTGGACGCGCAAGGGAGCGACCACCGGCACTTCGTCTTCGACCAAGGCTTGTGCAAACGCATGTTCTTCGGCAATTTGGGCGTCGCTCCAGCGGCCCGGTCGGTAGAACTTGGCCACCCAGGCTTCCCCGTTTTCGCCCTGGATCAGGTAGACGCGGTTTTCATACGAGCTCAGCGCCATCAGGCGCCCGTCGGGGCGCAAGCCAATCGACTCCAGGGCGTCGAGCACGCAGGCAGGGGTGAGCCGCGTGTAAGGGTGGGCGGTGTCTTCAGACACCCCAGACCACATCGGCTTCTTCGGCGTGTGCGCGGCGCAGCATGTCAATGAGGGGCACGACGCGTTGGCGCAGACCAATGGGCGGTGGGCGATCGGCTGCGTCGCTGGCGTCGTCCCCTTCTGCCACGGCGGCCGCGGCGGCGGCCTCCTCTTGCGCCACGGCCGCCTGCAAGGCGGCAATGGCTGCAGGAATTTCTGACCAGGTCACAATGCCCTGTGGTCCGGGTTCTTTGCCCATGATCTTGACCACTTGGCGACCTTGCGGCTCGAGCATGATCAGGTTGCCGGTGGCTTTGGATTTGAATTTGTAGAGCATGATGGCATTGTGCGCCACATGTCCCCACGGGGGCAAGCACCCCTTAGGACGAGGACACGCCCAGCGCACGCATGAGCGCGCCCACAAATTCATCGGGGCGCTCGGCCATGACCCAATGCCCCGCCTCGGCAATGTACTGGTTGCTGCGCAACTGCGGTAACACCTCCGGCACGCGGTGCAATTGCGCTTCATACAGGCTGTCGCGCGCGCCCCAGATCGCGTGCACCGGCACCTGCCATTGGGCACTCACGGGCACGAGGACATCGCTGCGGGCGATGCGCCGCCGCCGCATGCGATCACGCGCCACGTTCTCGGCCTGCAAATCAATCATGCGCGCGTCAATCCGCCCGGTATCGTGCAACATCATCACGCCTAAGTTGTGTGCGTGCACATCGCGCTCTTGCGCAGGGGTCATGTTGGCCGTGAACCCCCGCATGGGTAAGCGCTCGCCCATGAGCCCCAAACCGGGCACCCCCACCAATACCAGGGCTTGGGCCATGTGCGGGTATTGCGCGGCCCATAAACCGGCGGCGAGCCCCCCAAACGAAAAGCCCACCACCACGAATGTGCCCGGGGCAAAACGGGCGGCAAACGCCTCTTGTAGCCGCACCGGCAAATCGTCGGCATCCCAGACATCGGGCGGCAAACTCGAGTCGCCCATGCCCGGTAAATCCAGCGCCCAGAGCTCGTGCGTCTGGCGCAGCGCATCGATGCAGTAGGCCCAGTGCGTCCAGCTGCCGGAGCCGCCATGCAAGAGCACCAATGGGGGCCGATGGGCAGCAGGGTCTAAACATGACCACTGGTGCCAGACCAAGGCGCCGCCCGGGATCGGGTGTTCATGGCGCTGGGCTTGTTGGCGAAGGCGTTGCAAATCGGGCATGAAGCAATGATGCCAAGAAAAACGCCCGCAAGAAGCGGGCGTTTTGATTTGGTTGCGCGAGCAAGATTTGAACTTGCGACCTTTGGGTTATGAGCCCAACGAGCTACCAGGCTGCTCCATCGCGCGGCAATGTATTGATTATAGCGAATTACGCGGCGTTCTGCTCGCCACCTTCGCTCGGCTCGGGGCGATCCACGAGTTCGACGAAGGCCATGGGCGCGTTATCGCCCACGCGGAAACCCATCTTCAAGATGCGGGTGTAGCCGCCCGGACGTGCCTTGTAGCGAGGGCCGAGTTCCGCAAAGAGCTTGACCACGCTGTCACGGTCACGCAGACGGTTGAACGCGAGGCGCTTGTTGGCCAGGCTATCGACCTTGGCGAGGGTGATCATGGGCTCGATCACGCGGCGCAGTTCCTTGGCTTTGGGCAAGGTGGTCTTGATGGCCTCGTGCGCGATGAGCGAGTTCATCATGTTGCGCAGCATGGCGAGGCGGTGCTCGCTGGTGCGATTGAGTTTGCGAAGTCCGTGTCCGTGACGCATGGTTTTTCCTTTCGATGTTTTGCCGGCCGCCGTATCAGGTACGGCCAGGGGACGGATGCCGTCGGTTTAAAAAATCAGCGACGCTCCAAGCCAGCGGGGGGCCAGCTCTCGAGCTTCATGCCCAAGGTGAGGCCACGCGAGGCCAACACTTCCTTGATCTCGTTGAGCGATTTGCGTCCGAGGTTGGGGGTCTTGAGCAATTCATTTTCGGTGCGCTGAATGAGGTCGCCGATGTAGTAGATGTTTTCGGCCTTGAGGCAGTTGGCCGAACGCACCGTGAGTTCGAGCTCGTCCACGGGACGCAGCAAGATGGGATCAAACTGGGTAGAGCTGCCGCCACTCACGCTGTGGGTGCCGCCCGCGCCAATGCCGTCGCCGTCGATTTGCGCGAACACGGCGAGCTGCTCGACCAAAATTTTGGATGCGGCACGCACGGCGTCTTCGGCCGAGACCGCACCGTTGGTCTCGATCTCCATGACCAGACGGTCCAGATCGGTACGCTGCTCCACACGCGCGTTCTCCACGCTGTAGCTCACGCGGTGGATGGGCGAGAAAGAGGCATCGAGCACGATGCGGCCAATGGACTTGGTGGGCTCTTCGCCATAGCGACGCACGGTGCCCGGCACATAGCCGCGCCCGGTTTCCACTTTGAGCTGGATGTCCACCTTGCCGCCTTGCGACAAGTGGCAAATGACGTGGTCAGGATTGATGATTTCCACGTCATGCGGGGTTTGGATGTCGCTCGCGCGGACAGCGCCTTCGCCGTCCTTGCGCAAGCTCAGGGTGACTTCATCGCGGTTGTGCAGCTTGAACACCACGCCCTTCAAGTTGAGCAGGATGTTGACCACATCTTCCTGCACGCCATCGATGGACGAGTACTCGTGCACGACACCGGCAATGGTGACTTCGGTCACGGCGTAGCCGACCATGGAGGACAGCAAGACGCGACGCAGGGCATTGCCCAGGGTATGGCCATAACCACGCTCGAACGGCTCGAGCGTGACGCGGGAGCGGTTTTGGCCCAGTTGCTCGACTTGGATGTTCTTGGGTTTGAGCAAATTCGATTGCATTCTGGTTTCCTCTCAGTACCCCCGGCTCGTTACACCGGTAAGGCTGGATCTTCGGAACCATGCCCCCTGGGCGGGAGGCATGAGGATGGGTCTGCGCGAGCAGGCCGTGATTAGCGCGAGTAAAGTTCGACGATCAGCGATTCGTTGATGTCAGCAGCAAATTCGTCGCGGTCGGGGGTCTTCTTGAAGACGCCTTCGGCCTTGTCGGCGTTGACTTCCACCCAAGCAGGCATGCCCACTTGTTTGGCCAACTCCAAAGCCTCGAGCACGCGGCCTTGCTTCTTGGACTTCTCACGCACGGCCACGGTGTCGCCGGGTTTGACCAAGTAAGAGGGGATGTTGACTTGCTGACCGTTCACGGTGATCGCCTTGTGCGACACCAGCTGGCGCGCTTCGGCGCGGGTCGAGCCAAAGCCCATGCGATAGACAACGTTGTCCAAGCGCGATTCGAGCAAGAACAACAGGTTCGCACCGGTGTTACCGCGCTGGCGCTCGGCCTCGGCGAAGTAGCGGCGGAACTGACGCTCCAACACGCCGTACATGCGTTTGACTTTTTGCTTTTCGCGCAGCTGCAAGCCGAAGTCAGAGGTGCGCTGACCCGAAATGCGACCGTGTTGGCCGGGCTTGGAATCGAATTTGGCCTTGTCGCTGATCGAGCGGCGTGCGCTCTTGAGGAACAGGTCTGTGCCTTCACGGCGGGAGAGTTTGGCCTTGGGGCCGAGGTAACGTGCCACTTGATTTTCCTTTACTGTCAACTGCCCGCCCAAAGTTGGCGGGGAGCCATCAGCCGTGGGCCGATGGCGGTGGGCTTACAACAAAATTAGATACGACGACGCTTTTGCGGGCGGCAGCCGTTGTGCGGCACCGGGGTGACATCGGAGATCGAGTTGATCCGGATGCCCAGTGCGGCCAAGGCGCGAACCGAAGACTCACGACCGGGGCCGGGGCCCTTGATCTCGACGTCGAGGTTCTTGATGCCTTGTTCAATCGCGGCACGGCCAGCCACTTCAGAAGCAACCTGAGCGGCAAACGGGGTTGACTTGCGCGAACCCTTGAAGCCCTGGCCACCGGAAGAAGCCCAAGACAAGGCATTGCCTTGGCGATCCGTGATCGTGATGATGGTGTTGTTGAACGAGGCATGCACGTGAGCGATGCCGTCGGCGATGTTCTTGCGAACCTTCTTGCGCACGCGCTGTGCGGCGCTGTTATTGGGTGCTTTTGCCATGGAGGTTCCTCAATCCAATTATTTCTTCAGGGCCTGGGCGGCGCGGCGCGGGCCTTTACGGGTCCGGGCGTTGGTGCGCGTACGCTGGCCACGCATGGGCAAGCCGCGACGATGGCGGAAGCCGCGGTAGCAACCAATGTCCATCAGACGCTTGATGTTCATGGTCGTCTCGCGACGCAGGTCACCTTCAATGGTGATCTGACCGATTTGATCGCGGATTTTTTCCAGATCGGAATCGGTAAGGTCCTTGACCTTCTTGGAGTAAGGAATGCCGCAAGCCTCGCAAATCTTGCGAGCGCGTGTGCGCCCAATGCCGAAGATGGCGGTCAAGCCGATTTCGGTGTGCTTGTGCGGCGGAATATTGATGCCAGCGATACGTGCCATGTGCGTCCTCTTTAATCCAGTTCAATCAACCTTGGCGCTGCTTGTGGCGGGGATCTGTGCAGATCACGCGCACCACGCCCTTGCGGCGGATGATTTTGCAGTTGCGGCAAATTTTTTTGACCGAAGCCGAAACTCTCATGTCGTTCTCCTAAAACTCTTTTCACGTTTCGCGCCTGTAGCGCCAAACACCATTCATCGATTTTTGTTCAACCAGCCCTAGGGCTTAGTTCAACGTGGTTTTGAAACTCGCCTTTTTCAACAACGACTCATACTGCTGGGTCATCATGTAGTTTTGCACTTGGGCCATGAAATCCATGGTCACCACCACAATGATCAGCAAGGATGTGCCGCCGAAATAGAAAGGCACGTTGTACTTCAAGATCAGAAACTCGGGCAGCAAGCACACGAAGGTGATGTAGATCGCACCGGCCATCGTGAGACGAAGCAAAATTTTGTCAATGTAGCGCGCGGTTTGATCACCCGGGCGAATACCGGGCACGAACGCGCCACTCTTCTTCAGGTTATCCGCCGTCTCGCGGCTGTTGAAGACGAGCGCCGTGTAGAAGAAGCAGAAGAACACGATGGCTGCGGCATACAGCATCACATAGATGGGCTGCCCCGGCGAGAGTGCTGCGGCCATGTCCTTGAGCCAGCGCATGCTGTCGCCCGAGCTAAACCAGCTCACCACGGTGGCGGGCAACAAGATGATGGACGACGCAAAGATGGGCGGAATCACACCGCTCATGTTGAGTTTGAGTGGCAAATGCGAAGACTGACCACCGTAGACCTTGTTGCCCACCTGACGGCGTGCGTAGTTCACCAAAATCTTGCGCTGGCCGCGCTCGACGAACACCACGAAATACGTGACCAGGCCGATCAGCACCACAATGACGAGTGCTGTGAGCACGTTCATGGCGCCGGTGCGCACGAGCTCGAGCAAACCACCAATGGCGTTGGGCAAGCCCGCCGCAATGCCGGCAAAGATCAGGATAGAGATGCCATTGCCCAAACCACGCTCGGTGATTTGTTCGCCCAACCACATAAGGAACATGGTGCCCGCGGTCAGGCTGACCATGGCGGTCATGCGGAAGGTAAAGCCCGGGTCAATGACGAGACCGGGGGAGGCTTCCAAGGCCAAGGCAATGCCCATGGACTGGAACAACGCCAAGCCCAAAGTGCCATAACGGG
>VEQC01000141.1 GCA_018883455.1 Limnohabitans sp.
GTTTTACAGCGGCAAGTGCCTGCGCAAGCCCCAAGAGCGGCCCGACGCCATCGTCGCCGCCGACGACCGCATGGCCTTTGCCGCCATGGATCTCTTGCGCCATACGCTGGGCCTGCGCGTGCCCGAAGACGTTTCCGTGGTGGGTTTTGACGATGTGCCCCAAGCCGCCTGGCCCGCTTACGACCTCACCACTTACGCCCAGCCCCTGCCCGAGATGATCGACGCGGTGGTGCAACTCCTGCGGCTGCAACTCCAGGCGCGCGAGGTTTCCTCGCCCAAAAAAGCCGCCGGACAGGCGATGGTCTTGAAGGGCGAGTTGCGCCTGCGCGGTTCGGTTCGTCCGCCGTCCTGAGTGCCCCATCCACACGGTTTTTGTTTTTTTCACACCCCAACCCCAGATCACCAAGGAGACAACCATGATGAATAGACGAGATTTGATGCAATGGTCCGCCGCCACCGCGCTGGGCCTCCACGGCTTGGGCAGCGCACACGCCCAGAGTGCCGCCCTGCGACCGGGCAAGCCCTTTGCCGGGCAAACGGTGAACGTGCTGAGTGTGGTCGCACCGCAGTTCAGCGCCCATGAGGCCCGACTCGCAGAGTTCGAGGCCCTCACGGGCATCGTGGTCAAGTACCAGTACGTGCCCTTTGCCAACACGCGCGAGAAGCTCACCGCCGAGTTGGTCGCGAAAACCGATCAATACGATGTGCTCAGCGCCATGGATATCTGGGGCCCAAGCCTCTACAACCTCTTTGAGCCGCTCAACGACCGCTTGGCCGAGAAGAAGATCGACATGGCTGCGCGCTACCCACGCGCCCATTTGCGCGCCGCGCGCGATGGCTTGGGCAATGGCAATAATTACTTGGGTTTTCCCATTCGGGGCCACGTGCAGTTGCTCTTCTATCGCAAGGACATCTTTAGCCGGCTAGGGTTGAACCCACCCGAGACCTGGGATCAAATGGTCGAGGCCGCCCGCACCGTGCAGTCCAAGACCGACCTGGCGGGCGTGGCCATGTATTACGGCAAGACCGGCGGCCAAAACCTCATGATCTGGATGAACTACCTCTGGGGCATGGGCGGTGACTTGGTCGATGCCCAGGGCAACCCCGCCTTCAATTCACCCCAAGGCATCGCTGCCACGCAGGCTTACCTCGATGTGCTGCTCAAGCACAAGGTGGCCCCGGCGGCGAGCGCCTCGTTCAATGAAACCGACGCGGTGAACTCGGTCGCCCAAGGCAAGACCGCCATGGTGCCGGTTTGGTGGTGGCGTTATGCAAGCCTCACCGATGCCAAAACCTCCACGCTCAAACCCGAGCAAGTGGGTTTTGTGCCCCTGCCATCCATGCCGGGCAAAGACAACAGCACCTACACCAACACCTGGTTCTATGGCATCAACCGCAACAGCAAGCGCAAAGACGCGGCCATGGAGTTTCTCACCTGGCTCACCCAGCCCGGCATCGAGCGCGACCTCTTGCTCGACCGTTCCAAGAACGAGGTGGTGGCCGTGCAAAACGCCAACTTGGTGGATGCGGCCGTCAACCAACGCTTTGACGGCATGCACCGAGCCGCGGCCCAGTCGCTCAAGGGCGCGCACGGTGTGCCCTTGTTCCCCCAGTGGCCCCAGTTCTCGGATCTGCTCGAAGCCACCATCAACGAGCTCGCCAGCGGGCAGGGCGATGTGAAGTCGGCGCTCGACGGGGCTGCCCAGCGCGCGCGCCGCATCATGCGCAGCTGAGCGAGGCCGTATGACCAAACGTGTCCCAGCCTGGGTCTGGTTGCTCTCGCCTGCGCTCTTGTTTGTGCTGGCGATGGCGGTTTTTCCGCTCGGCTACTCCTTCGTGCTCAGCTTGCGGGAGTGGAAACTCGCCCGCATGGACGAGCCCGGTCGGTGGGTCGGGCTGGAGAACTACTGGCTCTTGCTCACCGACGACCCCGAGTTCATGGACTCGGTCAAGGTCACGGCGGTGTTTCTGGGCTGGGACGTCGTGCTCACCCTGCTGCTCGCCCTGGGCGCGGCCTTGCTGCTCAAACGCCAGGGCCGGGCCTATTCGCTCGCGCGGGTGTTGCTCATCCTGCCGTTTGTGATGAGCCCGGCGGTGATTGGCATTTCCTTTCGCTTCTTCCTCAACGCGGAATACGGCATCGCACAACACCTCCTCAGCAGCTTGATTCCGGCCTTGCAAGGCAAGATTTGGCTCTCCGACGCCAAACTCGCCATGGCCGCAGTGGTGGCCTCGGACATTTGGCACTGGGCGCCCTACATGACCCTCATGATTTTGGGGGGGCTCGCTTCCGTGCCGCGTGAAACCGAGGAGGCCGCCCGTGTCGATGGCGCCGGCCCCATACGGGTGTTTTTGGACGTGACCTTGCCCCAAATCTGGCCTGTCTTGGGCGTGGTGGCCATTCTCAAATCGGTCTTTGCGCTCAAGGCTTTTGACACCATTTTTACCTTGAGCAATGGCGGGCCCGGTACCTCCACCCAAACGCTGGCTTACTTTGTGTACAACACCGCCTTTGGGTATTACGACATGGGCTATGCGGCGGCGGCCGCGTATGTGTTGACGGCGGTGCTGCTCACGATCGCCATGTTTTACCTTCGCTTGGTGATCCGCAAATGACCTCCCACCGCCAACACCTCCCTTCGGCCACGACCCTCCTGGCCCAGCGCTGGAGCTTTGAGTTTTTCCACGCAGCCGGGGTTTTGCTCATTGTGGGCGTGATCGTGCTGCCGATTTTCTGGATCACCCTCACGGCGTTCAAAGAGCCGCGCGATGTGTACGCGCTCGCCAGCGCTCTCCATTTCACGCCTACGCTGGAGAATTTCACGACGGTGTTTGCCCACCCCTGGAACATTGGGCAAAAGATCGTCAACAGCGTGCTCGTGGCAACGGGAACCGTGCTCGTGGCCATCCCCATGGCGACCATGGCGGCCTACGCCTTCTCGCGTTTTCAATTTGCCTTCAAGCGCACGCTGTTCTTGCTCGTCATCGCCTCCCAATTCATCCCGGCGGCGGTGGTGGTCTTGCCCTTTTTCCTGATGTTCAAGGCTTGGGGCTTGCTCGACACCCGTATCGCGCTGGTGATGGTCAACCTCTCCATCGTGCTGCCTTATGCCGTTTGGATGATCAAGGGGTTTTTAGACGCCGTGCCGCTGGAGATCGAGGAGTCGGCCATGGTCGATGGTGCTTCGCGCGCGCGCGTGATTTGGGAGATCGTGGTGCCCGCGGCCTGGCCCGGCATCATCACGGCGGCGGTGTTTAGCTTTACCCTGACTTGGAACGAATTTCTCTTTGCCCTGATCTTGGGCAAGCAACACGCCCTGACCCTGCCCATCGGCCTCATTGGTTTTCGCACCGAGCGGGGGGACCTCTGGGAGCTCATGGCCGCTGGCGGCCTCTTGATCACCCTGCCCATGTTCGTGTTGTCGCTCATGGTGCAAAAGCATTTTGTCGGCAGCCTCACGGCAGGATCCGTGCGCTAAAGACCCCATTTCCGAGAAAGCATCGCCTCATGGCCCTGATTGAACTCAAACAGTTAGACAAGCGATTTGGGCAAACCCACGTCGTGAAAAACCTCAACTTGGACATTGCCGACCGCGAGTTCCTGGTGTTGCTTGGCCCCTCAGGTTGCGGCAAAACCACCACCATGCGCATGATCGCAGGCCTGGAGGAGCCCAGCGGCGGTGAAATCTGCTTCGATGGTGTGCGTGTCAACGAATTGCCCACCCAACTGCGCGACGTGGCCATGGTGTTTCAAAACTATGGCCTCTACCCGCACATGAATGTGTATGACAACATTGCCTACCCCCTGAAGCTACAGAAGGTGGGGGCAGAGGTGCGTGAGCAGCGGGTGAGCAAAGCGGCCAGCCGCGTGGGCTTGGAGCCCTATTTGCACCGCATGCCCAAAGAACTCTCCGGTGGCCAGCGCCAACGCGTGGCCTTGGCGCGCGCCATTGTGCGCAACCCACGTGTGTTTCTCATGGACGAGCCGCTCTCCAACCTCGATGCCAAGCTGCGCGTGACGGCCCGCGCTGAAATCAAAAACCTCAGTGAAGAGCTCGGGGTGACCACGGTGTATGTCACCCACGATCAGGTCGAGGCCATGACCCTCGCGCACCGTGTGGCCGTCATGAACGATGGCGTGATTCAGCAACTCGGGCGACCCGAAGACATTTACAACGATCCCGCCAATGTGTTTGTGGCCGGCTTCATCGGCTCACCCGCCATGAACCTCTTGCCTGTGCAAGCCTCGACCCAGGGTGTCCGCTGGCGCGATGGCGTCAATGTGGCCCTGCGCGCCCCGCGCGAGGGTCAACTGGTCTTGGGCGTCCGTGCCGAAGACATGCACTTGACCGCCGAAGGCGATGGGCATTTCAGCGCCGAAGTGTTCACCTTTGAGTTGCTGGGCGATTGCAGCATGGTGAACTTCAAACTGGGCGAGACCCTGCTGAGCGTCAAAGCCAGCAAAAGTTTGCGCTTGGCGCGCGGCGAGCGGGTGCATGTGCGCTTGCCGCAGGATCGGCTCTATTGGTTCGATGCGGCGAGTGGGGAGCGCCTGCGTGACTGAAGCCCCCCCCTGCGTGCTGCTGCCCGGAACGCTGTGCGACGCGCGCGTGTTTGCGCCGCTGCAAACGGCATGGGCGGCGCTCGGGCGGCCAGGCCACGGCCAGGTTCTAGACTTGCACACCTTGGAATTGACTGTTTCGCAGTGGTGGACAAGGCAGCTCGCGCGACTGCCCGCTCGCTTTGATGTGCTGGGTTTCTCACTGGGGGGCGTTTTGGCCTTGCAACTCTTGGCCATCGCCCCGGCGCGTGTGCGCCGCCTGTGTTTGGTCGCCACCAATGCCGCGGCGGGCACCCCCTTGCACCGCGAGCGAACCGAGGCGCAGCAGGCCCTCTGGCAAGCCGAGGGCCCCGCCGCCGTGGCGCGCGCCATGCTCGCCCAGGCCAGTCCGGCGGATTCGCAGTCCCCCGAGCTCGCGGCCACCGTGGTCGAGATGGCTTGCGCCACGCCCTGGTCGGCCTTTGTCGCCCAGGGCGAACTCAATGCCAGCCGCCCCGACGGATTGCCGGCCTTGCAGGCTTTTTCGGGCGAGGTGTTGCTCATCAGTGGCGCCAACGACCCTTGGTGCGGGGCCGAGAAGCAACAAGCCATGTGCGCGGCGCACACCGCCGCGCAATGGCAGGAATTCGAGGGGGCAGGGCATTACTTGCCCCTGGCGCGGGCGCAAGCCTTGGCTCGGGCCACGCACCGTTTTTTTCATCAACCCGACACCCTTTGCAGGTCTTCGCCATGAAGCAATCCGACTTGACGCAGCGCTTTATTCCCTTCTCCAGTTTGCGCTATACCACCGAGGCGTTCATCGATTACGCGATCGAGGCGTGCTCGCCCAAATACAACTACGCCTTGATTGGCCCCGGGGTTTCGCAAAACCCTAACCAGCCCATCAGCTTGCGAGAGCCTCATGGCTTTCAGCTCGGCGGAGTGTCGATGCCCCACGGCAAAACCAACCCCCCGCACATGCACTTCACGTGTGAAGTCTTCATGTGTTTTCGGGGGGATTGGCGCATCATGTGGGGCTTTAATCCGGAGGAAAAACACACCGTCATCACGGAAGGCGATATCGTGTCGGTGCCGACCTGGATCTACCGCGCCTTTCGCAATGTGGGGGTGGACGATGGTTTCCTCTTCTCGGGTTTGGGCCGTGACGACACCGGCGGCATTCTCTGGGGCCCTTGGACCATCGAGCAGGCGCGCCAAGCCGGTGTTTACCTCACCGAGGACTACCGCATGATCGACACCCGTCGAGGCGACGCCCTGCCCCAGGACGTGCGCCTGCTCCAGCCCATGTCCGACGCTGAAATCGCGGCCTTGGAGGATTGGGATGCCGAGCGGATGCGCGAGCGCGTGGTGCGCTTTGCCGACCTGCGCTGGTCCCACGAGGCCTTGCTCGACAGCGTGCTGCCCGGTCATGGCGCGTCCATGGCGCCCGTGGTGGGACTGGGCCAGAACCAAAGCCGTGGCGTGATACCGCCCGTGGCCAACGCGCACGGCATGTCGATCGAATGGCTGCGCATTCCCCCCGGTGGGCAGGTGGGCTTGCACCGCTTGGCGCGTAAACAGGCGCTGGTGCTCAAGCGCGGCCAACTGCGCCTGAGCATTCAAGCCGACGATGGCCTCTACACCCAAGACTTGCAGGGCACTCCCACGGCGTGGGACAGTTACGCGATTCCCGCCGATCACTGGCGCAGCCTGCACAACACGGGCGACCAAGAGGCCTTGGTGCTCCTGCTCACCTCGGGCGATGAGAAAAAATCCATCGAGTGGGCCCGCGAGATTGTGCAAGCCGCCGCCGAGCGCGGTTGGGCGATGGACGCCAACGGCTGTGTGGCCCCCAAACATTTTGTGGACCGCGCCCAGCGCTAAACCGATTAGGAGAAACCATGTCCCAGACTTCCGCACTCCCACCCGCCCCCGCGCCCGGCCTGCCTTTTGACCCCCGCTTGCGCGCGGCCTTGGCGTCGGCGCCTTCGTTGCATGGGCTCTTTTGTGGGTTGCCACTGCCCGCTTTGGTGGAAATGGCCGCGTTTGCGGGCTTTGATTTCGTGGTGATCGACAACGAGCACGGCATGGCCAGCTACGAAGC
>VEQC01000142.1 GCA_018883455.1 Limnohabitans sp.
GTTCTCGCGCGACATTGATCGCACGGCCATCCGCTTGGAGACCTTCATTGAAGAGTTCTCCAACATTCTGCAACGCAATGTGGGGGCGGCCGGATCCGCCAGCACGGCGCACTGAATCGGGACCCCGACCATGGCCGCCGTATCCTCTCGCTCTGGACGCAGGCGTCGTGCGATGAATGACATCAACATGGTGCCCTTCATTGACGTGATGCTGGTGTTGCTCATCATCTTCATGGTGACCGCCCCTCTGATTTCTCCGACGGTCATTGACCTGCCGACCGTGGGTAAGGCCGCCAACATTCCCGATCAGGTGATTCAGGTGGAGATCACGAAAGACGAAAAAATCACCCTCAAGAGCACGGGCAAGGTCACCCAAACCACCAGCAGTAGCCTCTCCAATCTCGCCCGCGATGTGCGCAGCCTGCAAGGCGAAGCGGCGAGTGGGCCGGTGGTGATCACGGCCGACCGCAGCATCAAATATGAAACCGTGGTCAAAGCCATGGACACCCTTCAGCGCGCAGGCGTGGCCCGGGTGGGCTTGTCGGTGCAATTGGTGGACTGATTCGCAGCATGTCGCGCGCGCAAGTCTATGAATTTGCACCGCCGCCGCCCACGGGCACGGCCCGCTCGGTGGGGGCGTCTCTGTTCATTCATGGCTTGCTGGTGGTGGCCCTGACCTGGGGTATTCGCTGGAAGAGCGACACACTGCAGTACGAAGCGGAGTTGTGGGCGGCCGTTCCGGTGGCTGCCGCGCCCAAATTGGTGGAAACGCCGGACACACCCGCACCGCCGCCCCCGCCCGCGCCTGCGGTGAAACCACCGCCTGCCCCCCCCACACCGAGCCCCGATGCGGATATCGCGCTGGCCAAGAAGCGCAAGGCCGAAGAAGAAGCGGCCAAGCAATTGGCCTTGGAGCGCCAGCGCCAAGAGGCGGTGAAGAAAGAGGTCGAGGAAAAGGCGCGGCTGAAACAAGAAGCGGAAAAGCGACAGCGAGAGCTCGACAAAAAAGCCAAACTCGATAAAGAGAAGCAAGAACGCGAAAAGCTCGAACGGGAAAAAGCCGAGCGCGAGAAAGAACGCAAGCTGGCCGAACAGAAAAAAGACAAGGAATTGAAAGAGAAAAAGGCCGCCGAAGAAACCAAGAAGTTAGAGACCCTGCGCCAGGAGAACATGAAGCGCATGCAAGGCATGGCTGGGGCGACCGGGGGGGAGAACGCCACCGGCACGGCCAAGCAATCGGCCGGCCCGAGCGACAGCTATGGCGGGCGGGTGCGCGCGCGGGTCAAGCCCAATATCGTGTTTACGGAAGAGATCACGAACAACAACGCGGCCGAGGTTGAGGTGCGCCTGGCGCCCACCGGCCTGATTGTGGGTACTAAACTGCTAAAATCCAGCGGAAACAAGGCTTGGGATGACGCAGTGCTCAAAGCCTTGGACAAAACCGAGGAATTGCCGCGCGATGTGGATGGACGAATCCACACCCCGCTCATCATCACCTTCCGCCCCCGCGACTAACCCCAACCGTCGCACCCGTTCAACATCGAAAAGACCAATGGTCATGCACCGACTCGTTCTTGTGGACTGGCTGAAAATTTTGGCTGCGCACCTGATCGTGTGGCATCACCTGTGCTTCTACAGCCCGATGGCGGATCATTTGCCCTCCATGCTGGAGGGCTGGCGTCATTTCATGGTATCCGATGCCCGCAAGGCGGTACAAGTGTTTTTGGTGATCGGCGGCTTTTTGTCGGTCAGAGGCCTGCTGCAAGGGGGCCAGAGCTCGATTTGGGACTCGCTGCGGCGGCGCTACCTGCGCTTGGTGCCGATCTACTTCGTGGCGTTGCTCTTGGTCACGCTGATGGTGGCATTGGCGCGTGCGTCTCTGCCCCACGCAGATTGGCTTCCCATCAGCCCAACCTGGCGCGAATGGTTTAGCCACGCGCTACTGATCAATGGATGGCTAGACCATGAGGCGATCTCCAGTGGGGTTTGGTATGTGGCCATGGACATGCAGCTTTTCGTGGTTTGGACCCTGGTGGCCGCCACCTCTCGACGTTTCTGGCCTCATCAGTGGCTCACCGCTGCCGCATGGATCGTCTGGGCTTTGGCCGCCGTCTCGTTGTTCGTTTTCAATCGGGCACCCGAATGGAATGAATGGGCCCTCTACTTTTTCGGTGCTTATGGCCTAGGCTTGCTCGCGGGTCTGGCTTGTGAGCGCCCCCGCTTTGCGCCCATGTTTTGGGGGCTGTGTTTGGTGGCCGTCGCCGCACTGATGGTGGACTATCGGGATCGCATTTTGCTCGCGTTGATCACGGCCATCGGCTTGCAGTGGTGGGGCATGCGTTGGCGTGAACATGCGACCCAGGGGGGCCACAGCGAGAGCCTGGGCGCGACCTTGCGGGGGTGGCGCAGCGTATTGGCCGAGAGTAGCTATGCCCTCTTTTTGATCCACTTTGGCATCATCGTCCTGGCCAGCGCCTTTTGGGAGGAATCGTCCAGCCGCAGCGCGACCCATGCGCTCGTCTTGTGTGTGCTGACTTGGGTGGCCAGCGCTTATGCTGGCTTGTGGCTCCACCGTGGGATCGAGCGACCTTTGAAGGCTTGGTTGGGCCCGCGGGCAAAACGCTCACCGCTCATGGCCACCGGGGCTCCCAAGGTTTGAGGCATCGGGTTCGATCCGAACCTGCTGACTTTGCGCCTCCCATGTGGCGAGCCGCCAGGCCACGGGCACAGCCAACAAGGCCACGCCCACGCAGCCATAGAACACGGCTTGCAAACCCAGGTGCTCGCTCACCCAGCCCCCAGCGAGGGCACCCAGCACACCGGAGAGCCCATAGCCAATGGCCGAATACAGGGCTTGCCCGCGACCCCGCAGGCGGGGGGCGAAATGACGGTTGAGCCAGCCCATGGCCACCGTGTGATGGGTGGCGAAGGTCACGGCATGCAGGGCTTGGGCGAAGACCAACAAGGCGGGGATGTCAGCCGCGGTGGCGGTGATCACCATGCGCAGTAAGAGAATCACCGCGCAGACGCGCATCCAAGTGGCGGGCTGCAAAAGGTGCATCCAACGACCCTGACCATAGAACCAGAGGATTTCGGCACAGACGGAGACCGCCCAGAGCGCCCCGATGTCGAACTTGGTGTAGCCCAGCGCATCCAGATAGAGCGAGAAATAAACGTAGATGCCAATGTGCGCCAAGATGTGCAGAAACACTGACAGCAAAAAACCACGCACCACGGGTTGGCGCAGGATAGGCCAGATTGGCTCCGCGGCTTGGGCTTGGGTGGCTTTCTCGTGGGCTTGGGGCAAGAGCCATGCGGCGACATTCACGAGCGCCAAGCTCACCAGCGTCCAGCTCACAAAATCCTTGATTCCATAAGCCTCAAACCAAGCGCCTGCGGCCAACACCGCGAGCATGAAACCGAGCGAACCCCAAAGGCGCAGGCGGCCGTAGCGACGCGCGTCAAACCCCTCTTCGTTGCTGAGCCAGTGCGCCAGTGCGCCCTCGCTCATAGGCATCATGGCGCTGGAATGCAAAAACATGATCACCAATACCAAAGCAAGCCAGCCCAAGGACAGCGGCCAGAGCAAGCCCAAAGAGGCGATGAACGTGACGGCCGCGCACAGCCGCAACCAGCGAACGCGCTCACCCGTGTGGTCACTGAGCCAACCCCAAGCGTAAGGGGCGACGACGCGGGTACCGGCCTGCAAGGCGGTGAGCACGCCGATGGCCACGAGCGAGATGTCCTGCTCTTTGAGCCAGAGCGGAAGGTAAGGGTTGAAGAACCCCACATGCGCGAGGTAAGTGGCCGAGAGCAGGGCAAACGGCCAAAGCGAGCGGCGATCGGACACGCCGGCGGGGTTCATGGCGTGGGGCTCAGGCGACGCGACCGGGGATGGCGGCGAGTGGCGGTTGCACGTCGCCACATTGGGCCCGATGACGCAGGGCGTGGTCCATCAAAACCAAGGCGAGCAAGGCCTCGGCAATGGGTGTGGCACGAATGCCGACACAGGGGTCGTGGCGTCCTTTGGTGACGACCTCGACCGATTGACCCGCGCTGTCGATGGACTCGCGGGGGGTGAGTATGGAACTCGTGGGCTTGATGGCGATACTCACCTCGATGTCCTGCCCGGTGCTGATGCCCCCGAGCACGCCACCGGCGTGATTGGTACGGAAACCGGACGGGGAGAGGGAATCGCCATGAACCGAGCCGCGCTGGGCCACGCTGGCAAAGCCGGCACCCATCTCCACCCCTTTGACCGCGTTGAGGCCCATCATGGCGTAGGCAATGTCGGCATCGAGCTTGTCGTAGAGGGGTTGCCCCCAGCCCACGGGCACGCCTTTGGCCACCACGCGAATGCGCGCGCCGCAGGAGTCCCCCGACTTGCGCAAGGCGTCCATGTGGGCTTCCAGTGCCTCCACGTTGGCGATGGGGGCGAAGAAGGGGTTGTGCGGCACATGCGCCCAATCCTCGAAGGGGATGGCGATTTCACCGAGCTGGGTCATGCAGCCCGCAAATTCGATGCCGTGGTGCTCATGCAGCCATTTTTTGGCGACGGCTCCCGCAGCGACCGTGGGGGCCGTCAGGCGCGCAGAGGAACGCCCGCCCCCGCGAGGGTCACGGATGCCGTACTTCTGGGTATAGGTGTAATCGGCATGGCCTGGGCGAAAGGTTTGCAGGATGTCGTCGTAGTCCTTGCTGCGCTGGTTGGTGTTCTGGATGAGCAAGGCAATGGGGGTGCCGGTGGTACGCCCTTGGTAGACCCCCGAGAGAATTTGCACCGCATCGGGCTCGTTGCGCTGGGTGACGTGGCGGCTCGTCCCCGGGCGGCGCCGATCGAGTTCGGGCTGGATGTCAGCCTCGCTCAGCACCATTCCCGGCGGGCAGCCGTCGATCACGCAGCCAATGGCTGGGCCGTGGGACTCGCCAAAGTTGGTGACGCAAAAAAGGGTGCCTAGGGTGTTGCCGCTCATGGGCAGGCATTATCCCACGCTGGCGGGGCCCGATCAGGCTTTGTCGCTAGGCCAATCCTTGATGTAGGCCTTGAGCATCTTGTTTTCGAAATTTTGGCTATCGACCACGGCCTTGGCCACGTCGTAGAAGCTCACCACGCCCACGAGCTGGCGGCTGTGGATGACGGGCATGTAGCGGGCGTGGGAGTCGATCATCATGCGGCGCACTTCATCGAGGGCCGTCTCGGGCGAGCACGTGAGGGGGTGATCGTCCATGGCCCCGCGCACGGTGGTCTCGCCCAAGGCGCCACCGTTGCGCATGAGGGCTTGGATGACCTCACGGAAGGTGAGCATGCCCACGAGCTCGTCGTGCTCCATGACCACGAGCGAGCCGAGATCTTTATCGGCCATGGTCTGCACCGCGTCGACCAGCGGGCTGTAGGGCTCGATGGTGAACGGGGGGTTGCCCCCTTTGATGCGCAGAATGTCACTGACTTTCATGATGCCTCCGTCGGGATACGCAAATATAGCCCACAATATTGGCACGCAACTGACAACGGTGGTTTGCCGTTTTTTGACTTTTCTGCCTCGGGAGGCTTATGCCTGGCTACCTTGACCCCCAATTTGACACCCTGGCGCTGCACGCTGGGGCGGCCCCAGACCCCAGTACCGGCGCGCGCGCGGTGCCGATTCACCTCACCACCTCGTTTGTGTTTGAATCGAGCGACCATGCGGCCTCGCTCTTTAACCTGGAGCGAGCGGGGCACGTTTACAGCCGCATCAGCAACCCCACGAACGCGGTTTTCGAACAGCGCGTGGCGGCGCTCGAGGGCGGCATTGGCGCGATCGCCACGGCCAGTGGTCAGGCAGCGCTGCACCTGGCGGTGGCCACCTTGATGGGCGCGGGGGGGCATATTGTGGCCTCGAGCGCGCTCTACGGCGGCTCGCACAACCTGCTGCACTACACGCTCAGCCGCTTTGGCATTGAGACCACCTTTGTGCAACCGGGGGATATCGATGGCTGGCGCCGCGCCGTGCGGCCGCAAACGCGGCTGTTCTTTGGTGAAACGGTGGGCAACCCCGGGCTGGATGTGCTCGACATTCCCACCGTCGCCCAAATCGCGCATGAAGCGGGGGTGCCCCTGCTCGTTGACAGCACGCTCACCACGCCTTATTTGATGCAACCCCTGGCCCTGGGCGCCGACCTCGTCTACCACTCGGCCACCAAGTTCCTCAGCGGCCACGGCACCGTCATTGGCGGGGTGGTGGTGGATGGGGGCAGCTTTGATTGGGAAGCCTCGGGCCGTTTTACCGAGCTCACGCAGGCCTATGCGGGGTTTCATGACATGGTCTTCAGTGAGGAGAGCACGGTGGGCGCGTTTTTGCTGCGCGCCCGCCGCGAGGGTTTGCGCGACTTTGGTGCGAGCATGAGCCCGCACACTGCGTGGTTGATTTTGCAGGGCATTGAAACGCTGCCGCTGCGCATGGAGCGTCACCTCTCCAACACCGAGCGGGTGGTGGAATTTCTCGCCGCGCACCCCTTGGTCTCGCGTGTGGGCCACCCCTTGCTGCCCGATCACCCGAGCCACGCACTGGCCCAACGCCTGCTCAAGCACGGCGCGCGAGGCGCGGGCTCGGTGTTTAGCTTTGACTTGCGCGGCAGCCGCGCACAGG
>VEQC01000143.1 GCA_018883455.1 Limnohabitans sp.
AGCTGTTGCGGCCCACGCCGCCGCTGGCGTCGCCGCGGGTTTTGATTTCTTTCTTTTTGCCCTGTTCGTCGGCCCAGCTCGAGGAGAGCTTGGCGCTCTTGACTTCCTTGTTGGCCCCGGCAGGGCCGGCCGGCTTGGCCGCTGCTGCGCCCGGCGCCGCTGCAGGTTTGTGCAAAGTGCCTTTCAAGGCATTGGCGTCTTCGGGTTTTTCGGGTTTCTTGGCCACGAGCACCTTCTTGGGTGCGTTCATCATGGCGCGAATGGCTTCGGCCTCGGCCAGCGCCTTGCGGCGACGGTCTTCAAGCTCACGGGCCTTGGCCGCGTCTTCTTGGGCTTCCGCCTCTCTGGCTTTGGTTTTGGCCGTTTCTTCTGCACTCGGCTGGGGCGGTGCGGCCTCGGTCACCGGGGCATCGACAGCGTTTTGCACCGCCTCAGCGGCTTGCGCTTGGGCCCGTGCGGCTTCGGCTTGCTCTTGGGCTTCGCGTTGACGGCGTTTCTCGGCGAGTTCTAGCTCTTGGCGGCGCAACAACTCGGCCTGGCGGCGCGCTTCTTCTTCGCGGCGGGCGAGTTCGTCGGCGTCGACCACGGGTGCGGCGGGTGCGATGGGCGCCTCGGATTTGGGCGCCTCAGCGGCTTCGGCCTCGTCGCGCTTGACGAAGGTGCGCTTCTTGCGCACTTCCACCTGAATCGTGCGCGCCTTGCCCGTGGCGTCGGCTTGCTTGATTTCGCTGGTGGATTTTTTGGTCAGGGTGATTTTCTTGCGCTCGCCCGTGGCGGTGCCGTGCGCCGCTTTGAGATGGCTGAGCAATTGTTGTTTGTCCCCGTCGGTGAGGGTGTCTGTGGGCAAGGACTTGCCAACACCGGCAGCTTTGAGCTGTTCGATGAGCAAGTCAGTGGGTTTTTTCAGTTCGCTGGCAAATTCGGCAACGGTCGTGTTGGACATATGCGTGATTCCTCTCCATGGCCGTTACTCTTGACCCGCGAACCAATGTTCGCGCGCCTTCAAAATGAGGGCTTTCGCCTCTTCTTCGTCTTGACCGGTGATTTCGGTCAACTCGTCAACCGCCAAGTCGGCCAGTTCGTCGCGGGTGTGAATCCCGTTGTCGGCGAGCTTGGCCACCATCTCGACGGTGAGGCCAGGCAAGTCGCGCAGGTTTTGCGACACTTCCTCGACGTTTTCTTCCCGCACGATCTCCATGGTGAGGAGGGCATCCTTGGCACGCGAGCGCAGCTCGTTGACGGTGTCTTCGTCAAAGCTCTCGATCTCAAGCATCTCTTGCAAGGGCACGTAGGCCACCTCTTCGAGGCTGGTGAAACCCTCTTCGATGAGGATGTCGGCCACTTCTTGATCCACATCGAGTTTGGACATGAAGAGCTCGCGAATGGCTTGCGTCTCGTCGGCGTGCTTTTGCGCCGACTCCGCTGCGTCCATGATGTTGATCTTCCAGCCGGTGAGGTCAGAGGCCAAACGCACGTTCTGGCCACCCTTGCCAATCGAGATGGCGAGGTTTTCTTCGTCCACCACCACGTCCATGGCGTGCTTTTCTTCGTCCACCACGATGGATTGGACATTCGCCGGCGCGAGGGCGCCAATCACGAACTGCGCGGGGTCCTCGCTCCAGAGCACGATATCGACGCGCTCGCCTGCGAGCTCGGTGGTCACCGCATTGACGCGAGAGCCGCGCACGCCCACGCAGGTGCCGATGGGGTCCACGCGCTTGTCATGCGAGACCACGGCAATCTTGGCACGCGAACCGGGGTCACGCGCGCACGATTTGATTTCGAGCAGGCCTTGCTCAATTTCGGGCACTTCTTGGCGGAAGAGCTCGATCATGAACTCCGGCGCGGAGCGCGAGAGAATGATGGGCGCGCCACGCAAGGTGAGGTCCACTTCCATGATCATGGCGCGCACGCGGTCGCCATTGCGCAGGTTTTCCTTGGGGATCATCTCGCTGCGGCGCAGACGCCCCTCCACGCGGCCCGACTCGACAATGATGTCGCCCTTGTCCATGCGCTTGACAGTGCCCACGAAGATCTTCTCGCCGCGCGACATGAAATCGTTCAAGAGCATCTCGCGCTCAGCGTCGCGAATTTTTTGCAGAATGACCTGCTTGGCCGCCATCGCGCCAATGCGGCCAATGGGCAGGGACTCGACCGATTCCTCGATATACTCGCCCTCTTCGACATCGGCCACGCGGTCGCGAGCGTCCATCAAGAGCTCTTCGGCATCGGGGTTTTGCAAACCGGCCGAATCGGGCACCACCAACCAGCGGCGGAAGGTCTCGTATTCCCCCGTGTCACGGTCGATGGCCACACGAATGTCGACCTCTCCCTCATAGAGTTTCTTCGTGGCCTGGGCCAAGGCCAGTTCCACGGCTCCAAACACGACGTCGCGCTCGACATTCTTTTCGCGTGAAATGGCATCCACCAGCATCAGCATTTCGCGATTCATGTCCTTACTCCTTCCGATCTTCAAAGATTCACTTTGGGCTTACGGCCCTTGAAATCAACCACAGCGGCCAAGCGCGCCTCGCGCAACTCCTCCAGCCGAAACCCCAGCACCTGCACCGGCACGGCCTGGGCTTTTTTACCCAGCTTTTGACCCGGCTTGCGCTCGGGCAGGTCTTGCCACTGAATTTGCCACTCCCCCGCCGCCGCCCCCGGGGCCAATACCCCGGCAAAGCGCTTGCGGTTGGCGGCCACCAGTTGCCCAGCAGCCGCGCCCATGGGCTGGCGCAGCGTCAGCTCAATGCGCTCGCCCACGAAACGGGCGAAATCCTGCTCGTGACGCAAAGGTCGGTCAATGCCCGGCGAGGAAACCTCCAGCCGCTTGTAGTCCACCCCTTCGACTTCCAGCGCAAACTGCAATTGCCGCGTGACCCGCTCACAGTCCTCGACCTGCACGAACCGCTCCTCGGTACCCGGTACCCAAGGCCAATCGATGGTGACGCGCAAGAGCCCACCGGCGGTGCGTTCCAGCTCCACCAGGTCGTACCCCAAACCCGTCACGATGCGTTCGATCGATTCTTGCAATGCCACGAAAATTCCTCTACGCGCCCCTGCATTCGCGCCAAGCGATGCAAAGCGAGCAGACCAAAAAAAACGGGCGGTGAAAATCCGCCCGTTTGGTCGAAAACCCTGATTGTAAACGCTAAATGCTTGATTTGGAAGGGTTTAGACTATTTTTTCAATGATTTTGGAGGCCTCCACCAGCGCCCGCGTGTGGGGATGCTGGGGTTGATCCAGCACCGCCGCGGTCTCACCCGACTCCACCACCTCGCCTTGGTAGAGCACCATGACCTGGTGCGCCATGGCCCGAACCACCGCCACATCATGCGTGATGAGCAGATAACTGAGACCCCGGGTCCGCTGGAATTGCTGCAAAAGTTTTAAAACCTGATCTTGTGTGGACACGTCCAAAGCGCTGGTGGGCTCATCGAGCACCAAAATTTGGGGTTCGAGCACCAAGGCCCGAGCGATCGAGAGGCGTTGACGCTGGCCGCCCGAGAACTGGTGGGGGTAGCGCTCCAACAGCCCCGGAAACTCGTTTTCGGTCAGGCCCACCTCGGAGAGGGTGAGCAGCATGCGCCGCACGCGCTCGATTTCATCGAGCATGCCCAGGTGCAAGGCCATGCCCTCGTCGAGGAGTTCGCGCACCGTCATGCGCGGCGAGAGCGAGGCAAACGGATCCTGGAAAACCACCTGGATATGGCGGCGTTGCGGTAAGTCCTTCTTGGGGTCGCGCGCCCAGGCTTGGCCGTTGATCAGCATCTGTCCCTCAAACGGCAGTAGCCCCAAGGCGGCCATGGCCAGCGTGGACTTGCCCGACCCCGACTCGCCCACCACCGCCAGGGTTTGACCCGCGCGCAGATGGAAAGTGGCCGACTTCACCGCCTGAAACTGGCCCGGTTTGAACCAACCCCGCACCCCAGGCCGCTTGACCGGATAACTCACAGTCACGGAAGCCGCTTGTACGCGCAGGCGCGCCTGCGCAGAGGCGGGCATCAGATCGCGCACGGGCTGGCTGTGCACCAGCCGGTGGGTGTAGGGGTGGCGCGGTTGGCGCAGCACGGTCTCGGTGTCCCCCTCCTCCACAATGCGGCCCTTCTCCATGACCATGACGCGTTCGGCAAACCGACTCACCGCCCCCAGATCGTGGGTGATGAGGAGCACCGCCATGCCATAGCGGGTTTGCAAATCCCGGATGAGTTGCAGAATTTGGCCGCGCAGCGAAGCGTCCAAGGCCGTCGTGGGCTCATCGGCAATCAAGAGACGAGGCTTGCATGCCAGCGCCATGGCAATCACCACACGCTGGCGTTGGCCGCCCGAGAGCTGGTGAGGGTAGGCCAAGGCGCGCTCGGCCGGATGGGGGATGCCGGTGTCTTCAAGCAAGCGCACGGTTTGATACCAAGCCTCTGCGCGGGTCATGCCTTGTTTGAGTTGCAAGACCTCGCAAATTTGGTCCCCCACCGTGAACAAGGGGTTGAGCGCCGTCATGGGCTCCTGAAACACAAAGGCGATGTCGCGACCGCGAATGGGGATGAGCTGTTGAGGCGTGAGCTTGACCAAATCGAGGGTTTCGGGCGCTTCAATGGCCGAGGCCTCCACGCTACCCTGGTCTTGCGCGGTAAAGAGCGCTCGTCCACTGATGCGTGCGCCTTCGATCAGCTTGACCAGGCTCTGCGCCAACACGCTCTTGCCCGAGCCCGACTCGCCCACCAAGGCCAGTCGGTCCCCAAGAGACAGGTTGAAATCGACGTCCTTGACCACCTCGTGGTCGCCAAAGCGCACGGAAATGCCACGGGCTTGGAGCAAGGGGAGCTTCATGCGTCCACCTTGCGAGGGTCGAGGGCATCGCGCAGGGCGTCACCCATGAAGGTCAAGAGCATGAGCGTGATCACCAGCAAGGCAAACGTGGAGAGCGAGATCCACCAGGCATCAATGTTGTTCTTCCCCTGGGCGAGCAATTCACCCAAGCTAGGGGTGCCCGGCGGGACGCCCAAGCCCAGGAAGTCCAAGGAGGTGAGCGCGAGAATGGCTGCGCTCATGCGAAACGGTAAAAACGTCACCACGGGCGTGAGGGAATTGGGCAGCACATGGCGGCGGATGATCTGCCAATCACTCAAGCCCAGCGCACGGGCAGCCCGCACGTAGTCCATTTGGCGGTTGCGCAGGAATTCAGCGCGGACGTAGTCCGAGAGACCCATCCAGCCAAAAAGGCCCAAGAGCACCAACAAGAGCCCCACGCTGGGTTCGAGCACCGTGGAGAAAATGATCAACAGGTAGAGCTCAGGCATGGCGCTCCAAATCTCGATGAAGCGCTGCATGACCAAATCGGTCTTGCCCGCAAAGAAGCCTTGCACCGCGCCGGTGATGACCCCGAGCACGGTGCCCAAAATCGTCAAGCCCAGGGCAAAAAGCACCGAGATGCGAAAGCCATAGAGCAAGCGGGCCACCACATCGCGGCCGCGATCGTCCGTGCCGAGCCAATTGAGCGCCGAGGGAGGCGCCGGGTTGGGTTCGGGGGCGAAGTAGTTCAAGGTCGTGTGGTGGTAGTGGTTGATTGGGTACAAGGCCCAATTGCCCGGTCGGTTGAACTGCTCTTGAATGAAGGGATCTAGGAAGTCGGTGGGCGTCTGAAAGTCGCCTCCAAACGTGGTCTCAGGCAGGTTTTGCAAGAGGGGGAAGTAAATGCTGCCGTTGTGGCGGGCCAGCAAGGGCTTGTCGTTGGAGATCACTTCGGCCAGCAGGCTCACCAGAAATAAAACCACGAACAGCCAGAGGCTGACAAAGCCCAGCCGGTGGCGCTTAAAGCGCGCCCAAGCCCGCGCGCCCGGTGACTGCGCGGGAGCGGCCGCTTGGGCTTTGCGGCGAAAGAACTTAGTCAAACTTGACACGCGGATCCACCCAAACATAGCAAAGGTCGCTGATGAGCTTGGTGAACAAGCCAATGAGCGTGAATAAGTACAAGGTCCCGAGCACCACCGGATAGTCGCGCCGCATAACGCTCTCGTAGCCCAACAGCCCAAGGCCGTCCAGGGAGAAAAGCGTCTCGATCAGCAAAGAGCTGGCAAAAAACGCCCCCACAAACGCGGCGGGGAAACCCGTGACCAACGGGATCAGCGCGTTGCGCAGCACATGGTGCCAAATCACCCGCCGCTCACTCAAGCCCTTGGCGCGCGCGGTCAACACATACTGTTTGCGGATTTCCTCGAGCATGGCGTTCTTGGTGAGCATGGTGGTCACGGCAAACGAGCCCAACACGCTCGCCGTGACTGGCAGGGTGATGTGCCAGAGGTAATCCGTGATGCGTGCCCCCCAGCTGAGCTGCTCCCAATTGGCGGAGGTGAGACCACGCAGCGGGAACCACTGGAGCTGCCCGCCGAAAATCACGAGCAAGGCCACGCCCAGCACGAACCCCGGAATGGCATAGCCCGTGAGCACAATCACGCTGGTGAGCGTGTCAAAGCGTGTGCCCGCGCGCACCGCCTTGGCAATGCCCAGCGGTACCGAGATGAGGTAACTCAGAAAAAAGCCCCAAAGCCCCAAGCTGATGGAGACCGGCAGCTTTTCCTTGATCAGACTCCAAACGTCTTTGGGGTAGTAAAAGCTCTTGCCCAAATC
>VEQC01000144.1 GCA_018883455.1 Limnohabitans sp.
CGGCTGGCTCGTTGCGCCCCTGCGCTTGGCCTGCGGCGCGGGCTTGGGCGGGTTGGTAGCACCAGGCGGGGGGGATGTCCGGGGCGTCGGTCTCCAGCACCAGGGCCTCCAGCGGCAGCTCGGTCGCGAGTCGGCGCAATTGCAAGGCGCGCTCAAACGTGAGGGCTCCGCCAAAGCCCAGCTTGAAGCCCAGGTCCAAAAATGCCTGAGCCTGCTGCAAGCTGCCGTTGAACGCATGTGCGATTCCCCCGTGGGCGCCAATCTCGCGCAAGCCTTTGAGCAGCGCATCGGCGCTGCGCCGCACATGCAAGATGACGGGGAGCCCCGCGCGCTTGGCGACTTTGAGTTGGGCGCGGTAGAGCGCGACTTGGTGCTCCCAGGCGGCGCCGCTGCGCAATTGCGGGACAAAGGCATCTAAGCCAATTTCGCCCACCGCGACCAAATGCGGATCCGCGCTCTGTGCTTGCACGGCGTTGGCCAGGGCGGTGACATCCGCGAGGCTCGCCTGTGCACTGTAGAGCGGGTGGATGCCCAGGGCGTAGGCATCGCCATGGGCACGTGCTTGGGCACCCAGACGGTTGAAGTCCTGGGCTTGCACGGCGGGCCAGACGCACAAGTGCACGCCAGCCGCACGGGCGCGTTCGCGCATCGCCTGCCGATCGGGGGCGAACTCCGCGGCATCCAGATGACAATGGGTGTCGATGAACATGGCCACGGGGCCGCTCAACGCAAATGGCCTTGGTCGAGGGTGAGTTGGCGATCACAGCGCGCGGCCAGATCGAGGTCGTGGGTTACCACCACGAAGGCCGTTCCCTGGGCACGCGCCAAGCTCAGCATGTGGGCAAACACGTCGGCAGCGGTGCTGCGATCCAGATTGCCCGTGGGTTCGTCGGCCAGCACACAGGCGGGCCGGGTGACCAACGCCCGCGCGATGGCCACGCGCTGGCGCTCACCGCCCGAGAGCTCGGCCGGTCGGTGGTGCTGGCGTGCCGCCAAGCCCACGTCTTGCAGGGCTTGTGCCGCCCGTGGCAGGGCCTCACGCGCGCTCAGGCGGCGGATCCACAAAGGCATGGCCACGTTCTCTAGGGCATTGAATTCGGCCAGCAGGTGATGGAACTGGTAGATGAAGCCCAGGTGTTGGTTACGCAATCCGCCCAAGGCGGTCAGCGACAAGCCTGCAATGGATTGCGCGCCCCAGGAGACGTGACCGGTGGTGGGCTTGTCGAGCCCCCCGAGCAAATGCAGCAAGGTGCTTTTGCCTGAGCCTGATGCCCCCACGATGGCCAAGATCTCGCCGGCGCGCACGGCCAGGTCGACCCCTTCCAACACCTGCACATCGAGCGGCCCTTCGCGAAAGCGCCGCCCCAAGCCTTGCGCTTGCAACACGACATCATTCATGGCGCAAAGCCTCCGCAGGTTGCACGCGGCTCGCACGCCAGCTGGGGTAGAGCGTGGCGAGCAAGGCGAGCCACAGAGAAATGAGCACCACGGGCACGATGTCGGCCGCTTGTGGGTCACTGGGCATGCGGCTGATGAGGTAAATGTCGCGGGGCAGGAAGCTGGCGTTGAGGGCGTGCTCGATCGCCGGAACAATCACATCGATGTTCAACGCCACGACCATCCCCAAGGCAAAACCCCCGAGCGTGCCGAGCACACCCACTGTGGCCCCTTGGATCACGAAAATCGCCATCACGCTCGCGGGGCTCGCGCCCAAGGTGCGCAGGATGGCGATGTCGCCGCGCTTGTCGGTGACCGTCATCACCAAGGTGGTGACCAAGTTGAAGGCCGCCACCGCCACGATGAGGGTGAGGATGATGAACATCATGCGCTTTTCCACTTGAACGGCAGCAAACCAAGTGCGGTTCTGCCGGGTCCAATCGCGCGCCCAAGCCGCGTCACCCAAACTCGGGCCCAAGGCGAGGGCCACCTCGGGCGCACGTTGGGGGTCGCTCAGGCGCAAGCGCACGCCGCTGGGGCCACTGAGGCGAAAAATGCGTTGCGCGTCTTCCAAGGCGAGCAGGGCCAGTGAAGCGTCGTATTCGTAGTGGCCACTGTCGAGCAAGCCCACCACCTGCAAAGTTTTAAGGCGTGGCATCACCCCCACGGGCGTGCTCTCACCTCCGGGCGCGGCCAGCGTGACCGCGTCGCCCACGCGAACGCCCATTTGGCGCGCCAATTCCGCGCCCAAAATCACGCCAAAGCGCCCAACTTGCAAGGCCTCGCGCACGGCGGGGGGGAGTTGGCGCACAGCCTCAGTCACCTCGCTCTCGCGGGCAGGATCGATGCCGCGCACCATGACGCCACGCATGTCCTCGCCCCGAGCCAACAACGCTTGCTGCGCCACAAAGGGCGCCGCGCCCACCACCTCGGGGTGGCGCCGAGCTTGGGCCATGATGGCCGGTGCGTCCGCTAGGCCCAAGCCATCGTAGGCGATCAACTCGATGTGCGAAATCACCCCCAGCATGCGGTCGCGCACTTCTTTTTGGAAGCCATTCATGACGCTCAAGACAATGATGAGCGCAGCCACTCCCAGGGCAATGCCCAGCATGGAGACACTGGAGATGAAGGACAAAAAGCCATTGCGCGCCCGACCGGCACGTGTGTAGCGCCAGCCGATGCGCCACTCAAAGGGGGATTCACGGACTTGCATCGTGCCTGCATTGTGTCATTCTCTGGCGGGGTTTCTCCGATGACCGACAATCACCCCCCATGCAATCCCGCGACTCAGAAGTTATCCGCGCGCTCTGGCCCTATGCCCTGTGGCCCCACGCGACCCCAACGGGTGAGGCCCAAGCCGCCCCGGTGTTGGGAGAGGCCGCGACGCAGGCCCTGCAACAAGCCCGCATCGAGCCCTTGATCGTGCACGACCATCCCACCCGCCCGCGCCCGGACATGCCGCACGAAGCCCTGTGCGCGCGCGCCCTGGGCTGGCCAGAGGGGCCGGGTTATTGGCCCTGGGCGGCCTTGGCGGCGGTCGAAGCGGGCCTCGCCAAGTGGGGCGATGGCTCGGCTTGGGCGTGGGTCACGCTCTGCCATTGGCAAGTGGTGCAGGGCGAAGCGCAAATTCTCGATCCCAGTTGGCTCGGGGTAGATGCGGCCACGGATGCGCGGCTGCGCGCCGACATGCAGGGCTATTTCCTGGAAGACGGTATTCAACTCTTCGCCTGGCGCCCCGGGGTATGGCTGGCCCAATCCCCCGCTTGGGCAGAGGTCTCCACCGCCTCGCTGGATCGGGTGCTGGGCGAGACGGTGCGGGTTTGGCAGCCCGGGGGGGACCATCCCGAGGGCGCGGCGCGTTTGTGGCGCCGTTTGCAAAACGAGATGCAAATGTTGCTCTACACCCACCCGGTGAACGCGCAACGCCAGTGGTCTCTCAACTCCCTGTGTTTGCATGGCGCGGGCGCCATGCCCAACCATCCCCCTGCGGCGGATGGCTTGGCGCTCTGGCGTCGTCTGGAAGCACAGGCCCAAGAGGCGCATTGGCAACAACTGGCCCAAGCGTGGCGCCGAGGCGATCACGCCGCTTGGCAACAGGCGTGGGCCGTCTGCTGGCAGGCCGAGGCCCCGCAGTGGCCGCAAGCCCGCCCCGAGACGCCCTGGCGCTTGACGCTGGCGGGCGCGCACCATGCGCGCACCTGCGTTTGGCCCCATGGCCAAGGCTGGCGGCGTTGGTGGCCGGGCAACCGGCCCGATCCCCGTCGTGTGGTGTGGGAGGCGATTCCCGCATGCGACTGATGCAACGCGATGTGCCCCCGCGCAGCGCCTGGGCACTCACCCAAGCCGGCGTGCACCCTTTGCTCGCCCGCCTCTACGCCGCGCGAGGTCTGCACGACCCGGTCGAACTCGATCTGGGGTTGACCCAGCTGTTACCGCCGGGCCAACTCAAGGGCATTGACGCAGCGGCCGAGCAACTCGCACAAGCGATCGCGGCGCAACAACGCTTTTGCATCGTGGCCGACTACGACTGCGATGGCGCCACGGCCTGTGCCGTGGGGGTACGCGGTTTGCGATTGCTCGGTGCGCGCCATGTGGATTACCTCGTGCCCGATCGCGTGCGCGATGGCTATGGACTCACACCGCCGATTGCCGAGCGCGTCAAGGCCCTGGGGGCCGATTGGCTCATCACCGTGGACAACGGCATCGCCAGCCATGAGGGCGTGGCGCGCGCGCATGCGCTGGGCTTGCGCGTGCTCATTACCGACCATCACTTGCCCGGCGAGGGCTTGCCCTTGGCCGACGCCATCGTCAACCCTAACCAGCCGGGTTGCCCCTTTCCCAGCAAAGCGCTGGCGGGCGTGGGCGTGATGTTTTATGTGTTGCTCGCCTTGCGGGCGCGCATGCGGGATTTAGGCGCCTTCGCCGAGCGTGAGCAGCCGCGCTTGGATAGTCTGTTGCCCCTGGTCGCTTTGGGGACGGTGGCCGATGTGGTCAAGCTCGACGCCAACAACCGACGTCTGGTGGCGCAGGGTTTGCAGCGCATTCACAAAGGTCAGATGCCGGCAGGTGTGGCGGCCTTGTTGCAAGTGGCGAGTCGCGAGGCGCGTACCTGCACCGCGCAAGATTTTGGTTTTGCCATCGGACCCCGGCTCAACGCTGCAGGGCGTTTGGCGGACATGACCATGGGCATCGCCTGTTTGCTCACCGATGACGCGGGCCAGGCGCTGGAATTGGCCACTGCGCTTGACCGCATCAATCGGGAGCGCCGCGACATTGAGGGCGAAATGCGAGAGACCGCCCTGCAGCAGGTGGCCCAGGCCATGCCGGGCGAAGGGCCGCTACCGCCCGCGCTGTGCGTGTTTGACCCCGCGTTTCACGAAGGGGTCGTGGGCATTGTGGCGGCCAAGCTCAAAGACCGACACCACCGCCCCTGCTTTGTGATGGCGTTGAGCCAAGCCGAGGGACGTGGGCACGAGCTCAAAGCCTCTGGACGCTCGATACCCGGTTTTCACCTGCGCGATGCGCTCGACCTCATGTCCAAACGCCACCCCGGACTGCTGCTGCGCTTTGGCGGCCATGCCATGGCGGCGGGCTGCACGCTCGCGCTCTCACAGTTGGAGACCTTCCGCCAAGCGTTTGAGCAGGTCGCGCGCGAATGGCTTGACCCCGCCACGCTCGAGCGGCGACTGTGGACAGACGGCCCCCTGCCCCCCGAGCATTGCGAGCCCGCGCTGGCGCATCTGTTGGCCCGTGAGGTTTGGGGCCAAGGCTTTCCGCCCCCGACATTTGCGGATGAGCTCGAAGTGGTCAGCCAACGCCAAGTAGGCCAAGGCCATCTGGCCCTTAAGTTACGCCACCAGGGGCGAGCGGTCGATGGCATTTGGTTTGGGCGCACCGAACCGCTGCCCGGTCGCGCGCGGCTAGCCTACCGGCTGGAGGCCGATGCCTGGCAAGGCCGCGATCGGGTCCGATTCGTCATTGAGGCCGCCGATGAACCCGAAGGGGAGGTCGCCCCATGAGCACGCGCCGTCGCCCGCCAAGCCCCCGTCGGGGCCGGGCAAGCGCCCCCGCGCTACCTGACGTGAACTGCTCCGATTTGGATGGCGTGCGTTACTTGCATTTGGGAACCGAATGGGTTCAGGGGTCCATGCGGCATGAGGCGCCATACGACATTCACTTGGAGTACGTGCAGCGCATGATGGCCTGGCTGCTCTTTGTCGAGCCCGAACACGTGGCTGAGTTGCAGGCCATGCAGCTTGGGCTCGGTGCTGCGGCCCTCACCAAGTTTTGCCATCACCATTTGCGCATGCCCACAGTGGCCATCGAGCTCAACCCGCAAGTGATTGCCGCCTGCCGCCTGTGGTTCAAATTGCCCGCAGACAGCGCAAGCTTGCAAGTCGTGTTGGGGGACGCGGCTGAAGTGGCGGCACATGCCCATTGGCGCGGACAAATCGATGCCTTGCAAGTGGACCTCTACGACCATGAGGCCGCCGCCCCCGTACTCGACAGCGTGGACTTCTATGCCGACTGCCGCCGCCTCCTCACCCCGAGCGGCTGCATGAGCGTGAACTTGTTTGGGCGCGCGCAAGAAAACCCCCGCAGCCTGGCCCACATCGTGGCGGCCTTTGGGGAACAATCGGTGTGGTGTTTCAAACCCACGCGGGAGGGCAACACCGTGGTCTTGGCTCGGCAATCCACTGACGTGCCCAGCCCGGAGGTGTTGCGCGCGCGCGCCCATGCCATCGAGGCCCATTGGCCACTGCCCGCGCGCAAATGGCTCAAGGTTCTGCGCCACGGGGTTCCCGTCGTGGATACAAGCTCGGAAAATGAAGGGTAATTACTTAAACCGAAAGAGTCGAAGATAGGTGGTTACCACATCATTTGCCGTCAGCTTGATGTCAAAATCGTGGATTGAACGAAAACAGAGGAGGAAACGATGAAGCTCATCAAAAGCCAACAGGACTTTTTTTCGGGCCTGATGTTCACCGTGGTGGGTGCGGCCTTTGCCTATGGCGCGACCCAGTACTCCATCGGCACCGGCGCGCGCATGGGGCCGGGCTATTTCCCCATGCTGCTGGGCATCATTTTGGCTATCTTGGGCGCATTCATCATTTTCTACTCGCTGGTGGAGCACACAGAAGACGGTGAGCCGATTGGCTC
>VEQC01000145.1 GCA_018883455.1 Limnohabitans sp.
GGTAGAGGGTTTGTTGGGCACGCGCTTGCGCCAGCCTCTGGGGGATGTGCTCGGCCTGTCCCGTCGCCTGCGGCAATTGCAGGGCGTCGAGCCCTTGCATCCAATCGCCAAACTGGCTGCCCTGACCGCAGCCCGTGGTCACGGTGCGGGAGAGGGTCCAATCGGTGCGCGGGGTGTGCAAGCGCACCGCCGCCACGCCCGCGCCGGCCTCGCCGGCGTCCCAATCCACACTCACGGAGTGCACGTCTTCCACGCGTTGCACCAAGCCTTGGTTGAGCAAGTAGCCTAGCACCAACCACTCGGGGTACGCCCCCAGGGTCATGAGGGTGACGAGTTCGTGCTTGTCCACATAAACGGTGAGCGCGCGCTCGGCCGGAACGTGCACGGTCTGCGCGCGGCCTTGGGCGTCATGCGCCGTGAGGGTGCGCACCAAGGGCGCACGGGCTTGCGTCAAGGTCGGCCGCGCCATCGGCCCGCGTCAGTAAGTTTCGAGGTGCAAGCGGCCTTCGCGCTTGAGCGACTGGGCGATGCTGGGCCAATCGAGGCCTGCCTCTTGGGCAATGTCCCGCAATGCGAGCACCACGCCCTCTTCCATGCTCTTTAAGCCGCAAACGTAGAAGTGGCTTTGGTTGTCCTTGAGCAGCTGCACCAAGTCAGCTGCGCGGTCGCGCAGCGCGTCTTGCACATAGCGCTTGGGCTTGCCAAGCTCGCGCGAGAAGGCGAATTCGATGTCGATGAAATCCTTGGGCAGCTTTTGCAAGGGGCCGAAGTAGGGCAATTCTTGCTGCGTGCGTGCGCCAAAGAAGAGCATGAGTTTGCCGCCCTCAAATTTGCCGCTGTTGCGCAAACGGCGACGCCACTCGGTCATGGCACGCATGGGCGCGCTGCCCGTGCCAGTGCAAATCATGACGATGTGCGAACGCGGGTGGTTGGGCATGAGGAAACTGTTGCCAAAAGGCCCGATCACCTGCACGCTGTCACCCGGCTTTAAATCGCAGAGGTAGTTCGAGGCCACGCCACGCACGGGCTGACCTTGGTGATCTTCCACCACCCGTTTGACGGTGAGCGAGAGGTTGTTGTATCCCGGGCGCTCACCGTTACGGGGGCTGGCAATGGAGTATTGGCGCGCGTGGTGCGGCTTACCTTGGGCATCGGTCCCGGGCGGAATGATGCCAATTGACTGGCCTTCGAGCACCGGAAACGGCATGCTGCCAAAGTCGAGCACGATGTGATGGGTCTCGTTTTGGGTGCCCGGCTCATTCACCTGGAAGTTGCCCACCACGGTGGCCGTGGTCGGGGCCTTGGGGCCATGCAGGTTGGTGTAGGGGTGGGCTGCGGACCAAGGCGGCACGGTGGCGCCGTAATCGGCACTGTGCACCGCGCTGCCGCTGACGGCGGCGGAGGCAGAGGAGGCTTGGGTACCGGTCACCGCAGGGCTCTGGGTTTCTGGGGCGGCTTGAGCGCCCATGGCCGAGAGCTCGACGTCGGTGAGCGCGGGGGGGAGTTCGTCCCAGCCGAGTTGCTCCTCCACGCTGTAAGCCCGGGCCTTGGGCACCTGACGCCAGTTGTCAATGGAGCCGGTTGGGCACGGCGGCACGCAAGCCATGCAGAAATTGCACTTGTCGGCAATCACCACATAGTTGCGGCTGTCGTGCGTGATCGCGCCCACCGGGCACGTGGCCTCACAGGTGTTGCACCGGATGCAGATTTCCGGGTCGATCAGATGCTGGTTGAGCAATTCGGCGGGCGCGTTCATGGTGGTGAACCTCAGGATTAGTTGAAGCGAACGTATTCGAAGTCCACCGGCTGGCGGTTGATGCCCATGACCGGGGGAGCGATCCAGTTGGCAAATTTGCCCGGCTCGACCACGCGGCCCATGAGGCTGGCCACATAGGCGCGGTCCTCGGCGGTGGGCAGCCACTCGCTCACTTTGGCGTTCCATTCGGCGTCGCTCACCACTCGGCCTTCCGGGTTGACTTTCACGCCAGCCAAGGAACCAATGTTGCGGTGGAAGGCTTTGTGGGGCACGGTCAGGCGCACGGGAATGCCGGCCTTCTCGATCACGCGGTTCCAACGCTCCACACCGGCTTTGGAGTCGGTGATGTAGTCGTCGCGCAGCACTTCGTTCAAGGCGTTGAGCATCGGGACTTCTTTTTCCACGAGTTGGCCGTTTTGCACTTCCAAGATCTTGTAAGTGTTGCCCTTCAACTGGTGGTCGTCGTTGCGCTTACCCTCTTCGAAGCGACCCTTCAAGCCGCTGCTGTAGAAGGTGGCGGCGTTGGAGGACTGGTCCGCGCCAAAGAGGTCGATGGTCACGCTGAAGTGGAAGTTGAGGTAGCGCTGGATGGTGGGCAGGTCGATCACGCCGGCGGCGCGCAGCTTGCTCACATCGTCGGTCTTGAGTTGGTTCATGGCGTCGACCGTGCGCTGAATCACGCGGCTCACGCCCGACTCGCCCACAAACATGTGGTGGGCTTCCTCGGTCAACATGAACTTGGTGGTGCGGGCGAGCGGATCGAAGGCCGATTCGGCCAGGGCGCAGAGCTGGAACTTACCGTCACGGTCCGTGAAATAAGTGAACATGAAGAAGGAGAGCCAGTCCGGGGTCTTCTCGTTGAAGGCTTCCAAGATGCGGGGGTTGTCGTCATTACCGCTGCGGCGCTCGAGCAGGGCTTCGGCTTCCTCGCGTCCATCGCGGCCGAAGTACTTGTGCAGCAAATAGACCATGGCCCAGAGGTGGCGACCTTCTTCCACGTTCACCTGAAAGAGGTTGCGCAGGTCGTACTGGCTGGGGGCGGTCAAGCCCAGGTGGCGTTGCTGCTCGACCGATGCGGGCTCGGTGTCGCCTTGGGTCACGATGATGCGGCGCAAATTGGCGCGGTGCTCGCCAGGCACATCTTGCCAGGCGGCCTCGCCCATGTTGTCGCCAAAGTGGATCTTGCGGTCTTGCTCAGCCGGGTTGAGGAAGATGCCCCAGCGGTAGTCGGGCATCTTGACGTGGCCGAACTGGGCCCAGCCTTGGGGGTCCACACTCACAGCGGTGCGCAGGTAGACGTCGAAGTTTTGCGAGCCATCCGGTCCCATGTCTTGCCACCAGCTGAGGTAGTTGGGCTGCCAGTGCTCCAAGGCGCGCTGGAGGGTGCGGTCTTCCGACAAATTGACGTTGTTGGGGATCTTCTCGCTGTAGTTGATGCTGCTCATGAGGGCTCTCCGGTAAGTCTGAAATGAATGGAAACGAAAATTAAACGCGGTGCATGTCAAAGGCGGCCTTTTCGCCTTTGCCGTACACCTTGAGGGCACCCTTTTCGCCAACGGCGTTGGGGCGGTTGAAGATCCAGTTTTGCCAGGCGGAGAGGCGGCCAAAGATGCGCGTCTCCATGGATTCCTTTTGGGCAAAGCGCAGGTTGGCCTCCAAGCCAGTGAGGCTGTCGGGCGACATGGCCGCACGCTCTTCCACGGCCAAGCGGATTTCGTCGGCCCAGTCGATGTCGTCGGGCGCGGCGGTCACAAGACCCAGGGCCAAAGCGGCCTTGGCGTCGAGGGGTTTGCCGATGACGCCACGCACGGCTTCGAGCGGCGCGCTTTCTTCATAGAAGCGACGCTGCAGGCGTGACTGGTGGTTGACCATCGGGAACATGCCGAGGTTGAGTTCGCTCAGCACGAGGTGCGGGGCTTGGTCAGGGGTGTCGGGCAAGTCGAGCATGTAGGCGCGGTCGGCGGCAAAAGCGAGTTCCGCAAGGGTACCGGCAAAACAAGAACCCTCTTCAATCAGGGCGAATAGGGAGCGCGAGGAGACATCCAGACGGGCTAGGGTGCGACGCATGAGGCCCAGGGTCTCGTTGACCAGCCAATCGTTTTGGTGTTGGGCCAAGAGGGCGTCGGACTGCAAGGCGAGTTGGGCGTCACCGGCGGTTTTGAGCAACCAGGTGCCCATTTCCAGCTCGTTGGTGCGCAGGTGGAGGATGGCGTCGTCAAGCTCGCGCGCCATTTGCAGGGGGTACCAGGCCGCGCCAGCGGCGTGGATAGCCTCCACACTGCTGGGCAGCGCGGCCTTGGGGGCGTGCACGGTGAGGGTGGCGGTGCGCTTGGCACGGTCAATTTGGACTTGCACGTACTCGTACTGCACGTTGTCGCCCGAGACGGTCTTGTTCAGACGCGGCAGGGCCACACCCTTGCCGGCAGCGGCCAATCCAGGGCGCTTGCAATGGGCGGGGAAATTCTGGGCACGCGCCATGACGGCGGCTTGGAACTGGGCAGGCTTGGCGATTTCATCCACCAAACGCCAGTCCACTGCACGCTGGCCACGCACGCCTTCGACGCTGGTGCAGAAGATGTCGGCGTGGTCGTGGCGCACTTTGCGCTTATCGGTCACCCGGGTGAGGCCACCGGTGCCGGGCAGCACGCCCAGGAGGGGCACTTCCGGCAGCGAAACGCTGGAGGAGCGGTCGTCCACGAGCACGATTTCGTCGCAGGCCAAAGCCAGCTCGTAGCCGCCGCCCGCGCAAGCGCCGTTGACCGCAGCGATGAATTTCAGGCCACTGTGGCGGCTGGTGTCTTCAATGCCGTTGCGGGTCTCGTTGGTGAATTTACAGAAGTTGACTTTCCACGCGTGGCTAGAGAGGCCCAGCATGAAGATGTTGGCACCGGAGCAGAAGATGCGATCCTTGAGCGAAGTCACCACCACGCTTTTGACTTCGGGGTGCTCAAAGCGGATGCGGTTCAAGGCATCGTGCAGCTCGATGTCAACGCCCAAGTCATAGGAGTTGAGCTTGAGTTTGTAGCCGGGGCGAATACCGGCATCTTCTTGAATGTTGAGCTTGAGGGTGGCGACTTCGCCATCGCACTGCAGGCTCCAATGTTTGTATTGGCTGGGGTCGGTTTGGTAATCGACGGATTGTTGGGTCATGGTTGTCTCCAGAAAAAGGGGTGCAGGGGCTGCGTCGGTGGGGCGAGGCAGGGTTTTGCCAGCGCATGAGATGCATCATAGTGCATTTTCTGGATGCGTCAACTGCATTTTTGTGCAGTTTAGGGAAAATCCTAGCTTTTAGGCCGTTTCGACCTGCAAAGCCTCGCGCAGTTGCGCCCGCAGGCGCTGGAAACTGGTCTCCAAGTCCTGGGCGCTGGTGTCAAAAGCCATGTCCGCCTTGGCATAGAAGGCCGAGCGGCCCTCCAGAATGCGTTTGAGGTCTTCCAAGGCCTCCCGGCTGCCCGCCATGGGGCGCATATCGCCCTGCGCGGCCACGCGGGCCAAGTGGTCCTCGGGCCGAGCCTGCAACCAGACGGTGTAGCAGTGGCTCAGCACTTCATTGAAGGTGGCGGGGTCGGAGACCACGCCGCCAGGGGTGGCAATCACGACTTCGGGGTAGATCTGGATGGATTCCTCCAGCGCACGGCGCTCGTAGCGGCGGTAGGCATGGGTGCCGTAGAGGTTGTGAATCTCGCTGATGCTGCAGCCGGCGAATTTCTCGATCTCACGGCTGAGCTCGACAAAGGCATAGCCCAGGTCGTCGGCCAGGCGCTGGCCCAGGGTGGTTTTGCCCGCGCCGCGCAGGCCCACCAGGGCGATGCGCTGGCGTCGGGCCTGATCTTCCGCGGGGTTGCCCAAGCGCTCCGAGAGCAGGAGGCGAATGCGGTGCAATTCGGCTTCGCTGCGGTTACTCAGCAGCTCGCGAATCAGCAGCCACTCGGGGTTGGAGGTGGTGATATCGCCCAGCAGCTCAAAGAGCGAGCACTGCAGGGCTTCGGCCACTTGCAAGAGGATCAAGACCGAAGCGTTCCCCGTGCCGGACTCGAGATTGGCCAGATGGCGCTCCGACACCTGAGCGGCCTGGGCCACGGCTTTGCGGGTAAGACCCCGGCGGGCGCGCAAGGTGCGCACACGCTCGCCCAAATTGGTTAAGAAGGGGTGGCGGTCGGTGGGTTGGGCATCGGTCAGGCTGGGCATATCTGCACTTTAATTCATCTTTGGCAAGAAATGCAAGATAGTGCAGGGGTCGACCGGCGGCTTTGGGGGCGCCATTGCGGGGGGATTTGATCGCCGTCAAACCCGCAACCGGCCCTGCCGCCCCGTCGGACAGGCAAGGGCGCGGACACGAACGCCAGCGGGAGTGGGCCCGATCAGGTGTCGCGGGAAATTTTGATGCTGGGGAACTTGGCGGAGAAATCCTTGGCCTTGGCCGCGATTTTGAGGGCCACTTGGCGCGCCAGCGCCTTGTAGAGCTGGGCATGTTCGCCGTCGGGATCGGCCACCACCGTGGGCTGGCCGCTGTCGGCTTGCTCGCGAATGCTGCGCGCCAGCGGGAGCGCACCCAAGTAATCAATGCCGATTTCACCGGCCAGACGCTTGCCGCCATCGGCACCAAAAATGTGCTCGGCATGGCCGCACTGGGTGCAGACATGAATGGCCATGTTTTCCACCAAGCCCAAGATGGGCACGCCGACCTTCTCGAACATGCGAATGCCCTTTTTGGCGTCGAGCAAGGCGATGTCCTGGGGCGTGGTGACGATGACCGCGCCGGTCATGGGCACGCGCTGGCTCAGGGTGAGTTGAATGTCGCCCGTGCCAGGGGGCATGTCCACGATC
>VEQC01000332.1 GCA_018883455.1 Limnohabitans sp.
AGACAGGGCCTCTGCGGGGTTCTTAAAAACTGAGAGAGTGTTTCTCTCAAGATGCAAATGGTGGAGCTGGCGGGATTTGAACCCGCGTCCACAAGCCTTCTCCGAGCAGTTCTACATGTGTAGCCGTCTGATTGGTGTCTCGCCTCTTGTGCTGCGCAGCGGCACGCCACACGAGAAGCCAGCCCCCTTGAATCTCGCATGACGTCAAGGAGCACGACGCCATGCCAGCCAATATGGATTCCCTCGCAGTCAGGACAGCTTTTCAGCCACCCTCACCCAGCCTATTGGCCAACTGTTGCGAGGCTCACCGGATTAAGCGGCGAGTGCGAAACGTTCGTCGTTTGCAGTTAGTTTTTTTCTGCGGTTTTACGAGGTGACAGAACCTCGACATGCCCTGCTGCGTGCCCGAACCCATGTCGAAACCAATGCAGCCCCAAGCTTCCTATTTTACGCCTGTTCCAGAATTTTCAAGAGGGCCAAGGGGTGATCGATGATGGCGTCGGGTTGCCATTCGCGCACGTCGCTGCGCGCGCCCAAGTAGCCATAGGTGGCGGCCACGGTGGGCATGCCTGCGGCTTTGCCTGCTTGGATATCGCGTTCGTCGTCGCCCACGTAGAGGCATTGCTCGGGAGACAGGCCTATTTGGCGCGCGGCTTCGAGGAGCGGCGCGGGATGGGGTTTGGGGTGGGGCGTGGTGTCGCCGCTGATGACGGTGTCGGCGTCGTGCAGCAAGGGCATTTGGCGCACGAGGGGATCGGTGAAGCGGCGTTGTTTGTTGGTGACGATGCCCCACGCGAGCTGTTGTGCGCGCAAGGCACGCAGGAGTTCGGCGATGCCGTCAAAGGGCCGCGTGTGCACCGCGATGGCGTTTTCGTAGTTGTGGAAGAACGCTTCTCGGTAGGTGTCGTACTCGGGGTGTTCGGGGGTCATGCCAAAGGCAACGCCCAACATGCCGCGCGCGCCCGCGCCGGCCATGGACCGGTAGTCGGCCAAGGGAAGCGAGGGCAGGCCGCGTTCGACGCGCAGTTTGTCAGCGGCGGCGCCGAGATCGGGGGCGCTGTCGATGAGGGTGCCGTCAAGATCGAAGAGGACGGCGCGCAGGCCGGTGAATCGCAAGCTCATCTCAAGCTGCCGCGCGCTGGGTGGCGACGAGGTAGTTCACGCTGGTGTCGTGGTCCATCCAGTAGCGCCGGGTGAGGGGGTTGTATTGCATGCCTTGGGTGGCCTGCACTTGCAGGCCGCTTTCACGGGCAAAGCGGATGAGCTCGCTCGGTCGGATGAACTTGTCGTAGGTGTGGGTGCCGCGCGGCAGGAGGTTGAGCACGTACTCGGCGCCGACGATGGCGAACAGGAAGGATTTGGGGTTGCGGTTGAGGGTGGAGAAGAACACCCAGCCACCGGGTTTGACCAGTTCCGCGCAGGCGCGCACGATGGCCGAGGGGTCGGGAACGTGTTCGAGCATTTCCATGCAGGTGACCACGTCAAAGCTCGCGGGACGCTCGCGGGCGAGGTCTTCTACGCTCACTTCGCGATAACGCAC
>VEQC01000146.1 GCA_018883455.1 Limnohabitans sp.
CCAGAGCAGCGGTGTCGTTTGTAACCTTATCGCCCATGGGCCCCTTCACTTCTTCTCCATTGCCACCCACAGGATGAGCAGCGCCGATATTGGTGCCGGGAGACATGGCCACTAAATGAGAGGAAATGGCAATTAAAGCTCCGGCACTGGTGGCTCGGGCGCCGCTGGGACCCACAAAAAGAACCACGGGCACTTCACTGGCCGCAATTTTTTGCACTTCCTTGCTCACCCGGCTGATGGCCGTCGCTGGGCTGCGCGCGGGCATCATGAAACCCCAGAAATTCGAGAAATAAAAGCCCGGCACCCCCGACTCCGCCACGGTGGGCACATCGGGCATGGCGGCAATGCGCGAGCCCGTGACCGCAAGGGCTTTGATCTGTCCCGATTTGGCCTGCGCAAATGCAGCGCCATCGATCATGAAATCGATATGGCCGCCTAAGAGGTCATTGAGCGCCATGGCGCCCCCCTTGTAGGGGACATGCAGAAAATCCACGCCGGCAATGCTTTTGATCATCTCGAGCGACAAATGCCCAATGCTGCCCGGCCCTGCAGTGCCGCAGCGGAATTTGCCCGGGTTGGCTTTGGCCAGCGCCAACAAATCGCGCAACTGGTTGGCCGGCAAATCCTTGCGACCGGTGATCACGATCGAGACCGCTGCGATCGCTGAGACGGGCACAAAATCGCGCGCGGGGTCGTATGGCAAGGCGGGATTGGCGATGGGGTTGATGCACAAGGAGCCCAAGTCGCCAATGGAGAGGTTGTAACCGTCAGCGGCCGCCTTGGCCGCTTGGCCCAAGCCAATGGCGCCAGCCGCGCCGCCTTTGTTGTCCACTACCACGGGTTGTCCCAGCGCCGCGGCTAAGGGCACCGCATAGGCGCGCGCCACGATGTCGTTATTCCCTCCCGGTGGGTACGGCACGATGAGGTTGAGGGGCTTGCTTGGGTAATTCTCCTGCGCATGCAGCGGGGCCAGGCCCCAGCCCGCGCCCCATGCGCAGAGGGCTTGGAGGTAGCGGCGGCGCGTGAGCGTCAAGCACGGTCGATCATCCCGGAGGGGCTTGTCCATGGTCAGTACTCCTTCATTAAGCAGGTCTAATCGCGGTGCGATCGGGGTGATCGACTGGGGGCTGCGGGTAATGCACCCCTCGCTGGCCACTCAATTGGCGGTCGGGGGAGATGCGGGTGCCGTCGCTGGGGTAGCCACGCAAGCGCCCCTGCTGCACCCACTCCAGATCGCTGCCATAGAGCTGCGCGATCAGGGCGGCTTCGAGTCGCTCACGCACCGCCGCGTGTGCCGGCGCCGCGGCGAGATCGTGACACTCTTTGGGGTCCTCCAAGAGGTCAAAGAGTTGAACCACTTGCCCGCCGGGGTACCAAATCAGTTTATAGCGGCCATCGTGGATCATGCGGGTCGCGTTTCGCCCTTCGCCACATTCCCCAAACAACAGCTCACGTCGGTGCGCACCGATCATGCTGATCCCCTCCACGCTGGAGGGGATGGGCAAACCCGCCAACGTCAACAGGGTGGGCATGACGTCTTGGAGTCCTACCAAACGGTCGTCCACCGCACCCACCGCAACGCTGCGGTCATGGGGACGCCCCACCAAAATCATAGGGACTCGTGCCGATCCCTCATAAAACAAGCGCTTGGCCCACAGCCCGTGGTCGCCCAACATATCGCCGTGATCGCCCGTGAGGAGAATGACGGTGTCGTTCAACAGGCCTTCTTCGCGCAAGGTGCCCACCAACACCCGTATTTGATGATCGATATGCGTGCACAAGGCGTAATAGGCCCGCCGAATGCTGCGCAACTTTGCGGGAGACCACGGTGCGGGCCAGTAGTCGCGCACCACTTGCAAGGCCATGGGCAAATCCGCTGTGGCTTGGCGGGACCAATCGGCCATCACGGGCAAATCGATCGGCTCATCCTGATAGAGCGATTCATAACTCGCGAGCGGCACCAGCGGCGGATGGGGGTGGGTGTAGGAGACGTGCCAGAAGGCGGGGCGCGTCGGGTCACGCCGCTTGATCTCCCGCGCCGCGACACGGGTGATCCAATTCGTCACATGCAGCGCTTCGTCCAAATGCCAGGGTCTGTGCTCGTAGCCATTGTTGCTCATGCCATGCATGAACTGCTGCCCCGCTTGTCCTTGGTCGGCCAAGTAGAGGTCGTAATCATCGACCGCACCCAAGCCAGGCCGGCCCTCCTCGGCCAACAAGGTATTTTCAAAGCCGATTCGGTCCCGCTGCGGGAATACATGCAACTTGCCAATGGCGCTGGCTTGGTAACCCCCGTCAACCATGCACTGGGCCAAGAGGTTCTCACGCGGCATGGGGAGCGCCGGCAGAAAAGACCGATCCCCATGCCTGCGGGGGGATTGCCCCGTCATCATGGAGCGTCGCGCCGGGATGCAGATAGGGGACTCGGCATACGCCCGGGTGAAGCGCGTGCCCAATCGCGCCAATTGATCGATGGTGGGGGTTTGGATCACGGGGTGCCCTTCGCACCCGAAAAAGGGGCCGCCCCACTGGTCTAGGCTGAGAAAGAGGATGTGCGGGCGCTCGGGGGAGTTGGCCATGGTTGATCTTTGAAGCAGGCGATGAGGGCCACTCTAGCTCGGCACATGCCATGCGCATAGGGGTATCTTTGTCATAATGAATATGCCTTTGGAGATATACCCATGCAAAGCATCAGTCTGGAGCAATGGCGTCTTTTTGTGCAGATCGCTGACCGGGGAAGCCTTACCGAAACCGCTATGGCCCGAGACGTGGCGCAATCGGCCATCAGCCGTCAACTCGCCGCTTTGGAGCGCCTGTGCGGGGGCAAACTCTTTGACCGCCACGCTCAGGGCGTGCGTCTGAATGAAGTGGGACAACGCCTCTATCCCCAGGTTTGCGACTGGATTGCGCGTGCCGATGCGCTCGTGGCCGACGCCCGTGGGGTGCTGCGCGTGCCCAGCGGAACGGTCCGGGTGGGCATTTTGGAATCCCTCGCCGGGGATCTGGTGGGGCCGCTCTACAAAAGCGTGCGTCAACGCTATCCGGGGATTCAACTGCGCGTGGCCATTGGCTTGAGCGGTCGGCTCACGGAGAGTCTAGGGGCGGGACATCTCGACCTCGCCCTGTATTCAGACCACGGGCGCGAGCGGGTACTCCATGGACAAGGGCTGGGCACCATGCCCCATTTACTCGCAGGCCCGCCAGGGGACAAGCTCACGCGCGCCAAAACCGTGGCCTTTGAATCCCTGCACGACATTCCCTTGGTGATTCCGGGTCGGCCCTATGCCTTCCATGACGTGCTCGAGCACTGGGCGCAACGCAAGCGCATTCGCTTGCAAATTGTGCTGGAGTGCGATTCCTTAAGTTTGCAAAAGCAACTGGTCATGCAAGAAGGGCTCTACGCCATCATGGCTGCGAGCGCCCTGCGTGAAGAACTCCAATCGGGACAAATTCAGGCCGCCCGACTCGCCAACCCCACACTCAACCGCCGCCTGGTCCTGCGCGTCAACCCCCAAGAAGCCCCGAGCCAAGCCACCCAGGCGGTGCGGGGTCTCCTCAAGCAACTCGCGACCACCCGCCTGCCCCCGCGCCAGACCGCGACCACGGGCTGATCAGCCCCTTGCGGTTGGGCGGTCACTTCGAGCTCGCGCGCTCCCCCATCGGCCGGCGCTGCGCTAAGATCACACCATGGTTATCGAATTCAACCCCGAACTGGATTTAGAACTGCGCGTGGAGGTGCCCATCACGCCCGCGCAGCTCTTTGCCGGTTGGACCGACCCGGTGCTGCTGCCTCAGTGGTTTTGTCCGCGCCCTTGGCGCGTGACGGCTTGCGAGATCGAGCCCGTGGCGGGCGGGATCTTCTCGACGGTGATGACTTCTCCCGAGGGCGAGGCCATGCCGGAGAGCCCGGGCTGTTTTTTACACGTCGAGGCGCCCTCGCGCATTGTGTGGACGAATATGCTCTCGCGCGGCTTTCGCCCCAACCCGCCCGCGAACTTGGGCTTCGGCTTTGTGTGCGAGCTTCGCTTCACCCCGAGCGCCCAGGGAGGCGCTCACTTTCATGCCGTGGTCAGGCACACCGATGCCCAAGGTCGGGAACAGCATGCGCAAATGGGTTTTGACCAGGGTTGGCGCATCGCCCTCTCACAGTTGGTCGAGCTCTATCGCTAGCCCCCCCTTGCCGGCCTCCGGCGGCGGGTGACGCAAGCCAGAAGCCGGCCTTTTCCTTGGGCCTTGGGAACCTCAAGCCAAGGTCTGGGGCCTGGCCGTTGGGCCTAAAGCGCTTCCATTTGGCAAGTGATTTTTTCACTCGATTACGAATTTGTCATTTTTGGGCGCCCGTCAGGCCCCCAAAGGCCGGAGAATGCTTGCATGGAGCATGCAGTTGAACAGCCCCGGGTGTTACTGGTGGAAGATGAGGCCAAGATCGCGGAATTCGTCCTCGCCGGTTTGCGCGAATTCCATTTCGACGTCACCCATTGCGAGGACGGCGAGAGTGGCCTAGAGACCTTTCTGACTGGCGCCTTCGATGTGGTGGTGTTGGATGTCATGCTCCCCAAGCGCAATGGCTTTGAGGTGCTCCAGCGAATTCGCCAAACCCACACCGAGGTGGGCGTGCTGATGTTGACCGCCAAATCGGAACTGGCCGACCGCCTCCAAGGCTTTGAATTGGGCGCGGACGACTATCTGCCCAAGCCCTTTTATGTCGAAGAATTGATCGCCCGCATCAAGGCCTTGCTCCACCGCCGCGCGCCCGAAGCGGAGAACCGCATGGCCCAGGGCAGTTTGGTCTTGCACCTGGCCGAACGCAGCGTGCAATGGGATGGCTTAACCGCCATCTTGAGCCAGCGCGAATTCAGCTTGCTGAGCTACCTCATGCGCGCGCCAGGGCATATTTACTCGCGCCAACAGATTCTCAAGCACGTCTGGGGGCTGGACTTTGATCCCGAGACGAATGTGGTGGACGTTTGCGTGGGACGCATCAAGCGAAAGCTCATGCGCGGTCATGGCCATCAGGAATTCCCCATCGAGTCCGTCCGCGGCGTGGGCTACAGGCTCAAAACCGAGGTTTTGAAATGAGAAAGTCTTTTCGCCTTCATCTCTTTATTCGCATTGTGGTGGCGACCGGACTGATCATTCTGGCCAATCGGTACATTGCCCAATACCACCTCTCCAAGCAAATGGAGCAATCGGCTTTCGCGGAAATGGCGCGTGTGCTGGAGCTCTGTGACCAAGACATGCAAGACCGCACACGTTGGCGCACCTGCACGCAACGGGACCAGGAAGGCAATGTGCTGCATGCGCTCATCAACTTCATCGAGCCTTGTCAAAAGGGTTTGGATCTACCCGAAGCACGCCGCGCGCGCTGTGAAGCGGGCTTGGCGTCCGACATTGCTTGGAACAGCAACCCCCGCCTGAACGCGCAAATCCTCTTTGGCCAAATTCGCCTCGATGGCGCGCTCTGGCATGTGGCGCGTCACAGCGATGGCCCGTCCGGTACCCAAGTGATGCTGGCCGATGACGCCATTTGGTCATTTCTGGCGACCATCTGGTCCCTGCGGGACCGCAACCTGATTTACGTGCTGCCCACGGTGGTGCTGATGCTGCTGGGCCTGACCCTCTTCATGGTGTATGTGGTCATGCGGCCCATTCGGCTGATGGAGGAAACCCTCTCGCAACTGGACTTGCAAAACCTCAAAGACAAAACAGATATCCCGGTGCCCTATCGGGAGTTCTCCAAATTGGCCAACGTCTACCGCGACCTGCTCAAGCGCCTGGACCAGAGTTATCTCAATGCCAAGCGGTTTTCATCCGATGCCGCACACGAACTGCGAACGCCCTTGAGCATCATGCGGGGCAACATCGAGCGCCTCATCCCCGATACCCCTACGGGCTCCACCGTACAAATGCGGGTACAAAACCTGGGCGACGAGGTGGATCGGCTCATTCTGATCACGGAAAAACTCCTCATGCTCTCGCGCGCCGACAGCAAAAGCCTGCAACTCGATCTGGAGTGGTATGACCTGAGCATGGCCTTGGAGGAGTTGATTGAAGACGCAGAATCCTTTCACAACCCGATTCGCTTCATCGCCCACATTGAACCCGGGGTGAAATTTCGCTGCGACAAGGCCCTCATTGAACAGTTGATCAACAACCTGATCTCCAACGCCATCAAGTACAACGCACGGCAAAACCCATGGGTCGAATTGCACTTGCGCCAACAGCAAGGCCAACTCATTTTGAGTCTGCAAAACGCTGCTGAATTCATCCCGCCTGGCTTGGCCGACAAAGCCTTTGAGCGCTTTTATCGCGGCGATGACTCACGCAGCCGTAAGGGCATTACCGGACTGGGTTTGGGTTTGTCGATCTGCAAGGAAATTGCCCTCGTCCATCAAGGCAGCATCACGCTGGAAGTGCCCTCCGAGAACACGGTCGCTGTGACGTTCAAAGCGCCCTTGAACCCCACGCTGAAATGACATTTTCGTCATGCTCGGCTTGAGCCTGCATCCCTAACAAGAATGTCACCCAAGGCTTGAGACG
>VEQC01000147.1 GCA_018883455.1 Limnohabitans sp.
CGTTCCAGGGCCTCATGACCGACCCCCGCGAAGCTTTAACCGATTTCTTATACGACCGTCTCTCGGGCAGCTTGCGCGAGCAAGGCTATCGCGCTCAGGAGGTAGACGCCGTCATGTCTTTGCGGCCCACGCGCCTAGCCGATGTGGCGCGTCGCCTCGAGGCGGTGCGGACTTTCGCGGCCATGCCCGAGTCGGCCGCGCTCGCCGCTGCGAACAAGCGCATTGGCAATATTCTCAAGAAGGCCGATGCAGTCGATGCCAAGGTCAATCCTGCCTTGTTGCAGGAGCCCGCTGAGCAGGCTTTGCACCAGGCCCTCTTGGCTGTCTCCCCCAAGGCGCAAGCCCATTGGGATGCGGGGGATTACACCGCGAATCTGCAAGCTTTGGCCGTGCTGCGTGAGCCCGTCGACGCTTTCTTCGATGGCGTGATGGTCAACGCAGAAGCCATGGATTTGCGCCTCAACCGCCAGGGTTTGCTCAAAATGCTGCATTTGGCCATGAACCGCGTGGCCGACTTGTCGCGTCTCGCGGCCTGAACGAAAGAAGCCCCCCATGCGCGCGCAAACCAAACTGGTGATCCTCGACCGCGACGGCACCCTCAATGCCGACAGCGACGAGTACATCAAGTCCGCGCAAGAATGGGTGCCGCTGCCCGGCGCCTTAGAGGCGGTGGCACGGCTCAACAGCGCTGGCTGGCACGTGGTAGTGGCCTCCAATCAGTCGGGTCTGGGGCGGGGTTTGTTTGACGTGGCCACGCTCAATGCCATGCACGCCAAGATGCACAAGATGCTCGCCGCCGTGGGTGGGCGCGTGGATGCGGTTTTTTTCTGCCCGCACAGCCCGGAGGATGCTTGCCATTGCCGCAAGCCCGCCAGCGGGCTCTTTGAACAGATCGCAGAGCGCTACGGCATGTCCTTGCAAGGGGTGCCCGCCGTTGGGGATAGCTTGCGTGACGCGCAGGCCGCCGCCGCGCTGGGCTGCGCGGTGCATTGGGTGCGCACCGGCAAGGGCGCGCAATACCCGGCGCAGGGCGTGCCGCCCGAGTTCCCCGCGGGAACCGTGGCGCATCCAGATTTGTCAGCCTTTGTCGACTGGCTGCTCGTCCAGCCCACCCCGCGCGTGGGAGCCGGGGCATGATGGCCATTGTGCGTTCCTGGGTACACCTCTTGTGGATGGGGGTGACTGTGGTGCCCTATGCGTTTGCCTTGTTGGGCGCTTCGGTGCTGAGCGCGAACGGCGAGGCCCCCTATCGCATTGCCCAAGCTTGGTTGCGCCTGTCCATTCACAGCGCACGATTGCTTTTGGGCATCGAATACCGCGTGCAAGGCTTGGAGAACTTACCGCAAGGACGCGAGGAAGGCGCGGTGCTTTTGGTCAAGCACCAATCCACCTACGAAACCTTCCTCATGCCGGTGATCATGCCGCACCCCCTGGCCTACGTGTTCAAAAAAGAATTGCTCTATGTGCCTTTCTTCGGTTGGGCCATCGGTCGCTTGGACATGATTCACATCGACCGCAGCCAACGTGCACGCGCCTTTGCGAAAGTGGTGAGTCAGGGGCGCGAGCTGCTCGCCAAAGGGGTGTGGGTGATCATGTTTCCCGAAGGAACCCGCATCCCGCGCGGTGAGGCGGGTAGCTACAAGAGCGGTGGCGCGCGATTGGCGGTGGCCACCGCCACGCCCATCTACCCGATTGCCGTGACCTCGGCCAAGTGCTGGCCACGGCGCGCCCTCATCAAGCGCCCCGGCGTGGTGGATGTCTCGATCGGACCGGCCATTTCGACCGAAGGGCGCGATGCCGAAGCCCTCACCCGCGAGGTGGAGGCTTGGATTGAAAACGAAATGCGCCGCCTCGATCCTGAGGCCTACGCCTCGCCCGCATAGGAATCAAGGCGATGGGGCGATTGGTACAGCTGGTCCTCGATCTCTTCGGTTCCCCGCCGCCTGCCGATCCGACGCCGATCGACCCCCTTGCGCCGCCCGCACTCCCCATTGAGGGGGTCTGTCCCAAAGCCGTTTTCGCACATCCCCGCGCCAACCGCCGCATCGCCCTGCCCACCTGCGAGATTGCCTATGCGTTTGCACGCAGTCGTCGTCGCACGATTGGCATGCTCGTCGGGCCGGAGGGTCTGGAGGTGCGCGCGCCGCGCTGGGTGGGCTGGACCGAAATCGAGTCGGCCTTGCTGGAGAAAAGCGATTGGATTTATCGCAAGCTGCAAGAGACGCAAGCCAACCAAGCGCGCCTCATGGCCTCGCGCATCATTTGGCAAGACGGTGCGAACGTGCCTTACCTGGGCGAGCCTTTACGCATCGTGCTCGACTCGGGCCTGAGGCTGCGCCGCGGCAGCGCGCAATTTGAGGCGGCCGCGTTGGAAGAATCCGCCGTCTTGCGCCTGGGCTTACCCACCCATGCGGATGGCAAGCAGATTCGCGAAGCCACCCAAGCGTGGCTCATGGGGCAAGCGCGTACGCTCTTTGAGGCGCGATTGCAGCATTTCGCACCGCAGTTGGGGGTGCAATGGCAGCGCCTCTCCTTGAGTAGCGCGAGTACGCGCTGGGGCAGCGCCAGTGCCGATGGACGCATTCGACTGAACTGGCGGTTGATCCACCACCGTTTGCCGGTGATTGACTATGTCGTGGCCCACGAGCTCAGCCATTTGCGCGTGATGGACCACAGCCCGCGGTTTTGGGACACCGTCGAACAGGTGGTGCCGGACTATGCCGTGTTGCGCCAAACCTTGCGGGATCACCCCCTTCCCCCTTGGGACTGAAGGGCGCATAATTGACGTTTACGTTAACGTCACTGAATGCCATGGCCACTACCTTCACCATCAGCGACTTGGCGCGCGAATTTGACCTGACCACGCGTGCCATCCGCTTTTACGAAGACATGGGTTTGCTGCAACCCGAGCGCTCCGGCCCGGGGGGCCGCAATCGGGTGTACTCCCCCCGCGACCGCACACGGCTCAAGCTGACGCTGCGCGCCAAGCGTTTGGGCCTGTCGCTCACCGAGGCCAAGGACTTGATCGACATGTACGACAGTCCGCGCGACACCGTCCCCCAATTGCGCAAGTTTTTGCAGGTGCTCGCGGAACATCGAGGCCAGCTCGAGAGCCAACTGGCCGATTTGCAAGCCACTCTTGACGAAGTGAAGGCTCACGAACGTGAGGCCCGCACGCTGTTGGGCAAATCCGGCAAAGCCGCCAATCCTGTCTCGGCCTAATTGACGTTTACGTAAACGTCAAGTAAAGTGGCGCTCTGTTTTGAAAGACCGCCCATGACCCATCCCCCCGACGCCGCTGCCCAAGCCGCCCAAGCGCGCGTGGCCGAGAGCCTCTCGCGCCAGGGCATGATGACGCACCTGGGGGTTAAGCTGTTGCGCGCCCATCCGGGTGAGGTCGAGTTGTTGATGCCCTATAGCGATCGGGTCACGCAGCAGCAGGGCGGCTTTCATGGCGGCGCCATGGGCGCTTTGGCCGATATCGCCGCCGGATATGCCGCCCTGACGGTGGCGTCCGAAGGCATGGAAGTCACCACCATTGAATACAAGATCAACTTCTTGGCCGCGTTTCGCGACGGTGAGTTGCGCGCGCGGGGCTGGGTGGTGCGTGCCGGTCGGCGCGTCATCGTGGCCCAGGCTGAAGTTCAACATTTAGCGGCCGATGGCACGGTCAGCGCATGCGCGCTGATGCAGTCCTCCCTCGCGCCGGTTCCCAAAACCTACTGACCCTCTTTTTGCTGGAGACCTCTCATGAACCTGCCCGGACTCAACTTCCAACTTGGTGAGGACATTGACGCCTTGCGCGACGCGGTGCGTGATTTCGCGCAAGCCGAGATCGCCCCCCGCGCGGCGCAGATCGACCACAGTGACCAGTTCCCGATGGACCTTTGGCGCAAGATGGGTGACTTGGGGGTGCTCGGCATCACCGTGCCAGAAGCCTACGGCGGGGCCAACATGGGCTATTTGGCCCACATGGTGGCGATGGAGGAAATCTCGCGCGCATCGGCCAGCGTGGGTTTGTCCTACGGGGCGCATTCCAATCTCTGCGTGAACCAGATCAAACGCAACGGCAGCGAAGCGCAAAAAGCGAAATACCTGCCTAAGCTCATCAGTGGCGAACATGTGGGCGCCTTGGCCATGTCCGAGCCGGGGGCGGGTAGCGATGTGATCAGCATGAAGTTGCGTGCCGAAGACAAAGGCGGCTACTACTTGCTCAATGGCAACAAGATGTGGATCACCAACGGGCCTGACGCCGACACTTTGGTGGTCTATGCCAAGACCGAACCCGAACTGGGCGCGCGCGGCGTGACGGCCTTCCTGATCGAAAAAGGCATGAAGGGCTTCTCGATCGCCCAAAAGCTTGACAAATTGGGCATGCGGGGCAGCCACACGGGGGAACTGGTGTTTGAAAACGTGGAAGTTCCCGAGGCGAACATCTTGGGCGGCCTCAACATGGGCGCCAAGGTACTCATGAGCGGCCTCGATTACGAGCGTGCCGTGCTCGCCGCGGGGCCGATTGGCATCATGCAATCGGTGATGGACAACGTCGTTCCTTACATTCACGACCGCAAGCAATTTGGCCAAAGCATTGGCGAGTTTCAGCTCATTCAAGGCAAGGTGGCCGACATGTACACCGTGCTGCAAGCCGGCCGGGCCTTTTGCTACACCATCGGGAAGAACTTGGACATGCTCGGCACCGAGCATGTGCGCCAGGTGCGCAAGGATTGCGCCAGCGTGATTCTGTGGTGCGCCGAAAAAGCGACCTGGATGGCGGGCGAAGGCATCCAGATTTTTGGCGGTAATGGGTACATCAACGAGTACCCGCTCGGGCGCCTCTGGCGCGACGCCAAGCTCTATGAAATTGGGGCCGGCACGAGCGAGATCCGCCGCATGCTGATCGGTCGTGAATTGTTTGCTGAAACGGCTTAAGGCCCCTTGGGCAAAAAGCGACCAAAGCGCGACAATGACGCCATGAGCGAATCACTCCAACACCTCTTCCAAAACAACCGCGAGTGGGCGGCACGCATGGAGCGTGAGACGCCGGGGTTTTTCGCAAACCTGGCCAACCAGCAAAACCCCAAATACCTCTGGATTGGGTGCTCCGACAGCCGCGTGCCGGCGAATCAAATCACGGGCTTGGACCCGGGTGAAGTGTTTGTCCATCGCAATGTGGCCAATGTGGTGGTGCACTCCGATCTCAACGCGCTCTCGGTCATCCAGTACGCCGTCGACGCCCTCAAGGTCGAGCACATCATGGTGGTGGGGCATTACGGTTGTGGCGGGGTGCTCGCTGCGGCCCGTGGCATGCGCATTGGCTTGGCCGACAACTGGTTGCGCCATGTGCAGGACGTGCGCCTGCGCCACCGCCAGCGCCTCAACCACTTGCCGCAAGCGCAGCTTGAAGCCACGCTATGCGAGATGAATGTCATTGAGCAAGTGGGTAATGTGGCGCTCTCCAACGTCATGCAAGACGCGTGGAGCCGGGGTCAACGTGTGGCCATCCATGGCTGGATCTACGGCGTCTCGGATGGTTTGGTCAAAGATTTGGGGGTCACGATGTCGGGCGCCCATGAAGTGGTGGATGTGTTCCGTCACGCCATCAAGCGCTACCCGCGCGGGGCCTGACGGACAACTTTTTTCTTTTGGGAGTATTTATGCAAGATCCAGTCGTCATTGTGAGCGCCGCTCGGACACCGATGGGGAGTTTTCAGGGAGATTTCGCTTCTTTGGCCGCGCACGACCTCGGCGGGGTGGCCATTGCCGCAGCCGTGCAGCGTGCGGGCATCGATCCGGCCTTGGTGAGCGAAGTCTTGTTTGGCAATTGCCTGATGGCCGGCCAAGGCCAAGCCCCCGCGCGACAGGCCGCCTTCAAAGGCGGCTTGCCCAAAAGCGCGGGCGCGGTCACGCTGAGCAAGATGTGCGGCTCGGGCATGCGCGCGGCCATGTTCGCGCATGACATGCTGCTGGCGGGCTCGCACGAGGTGCTGGTGGCCGGGGGCATGGAGAGCATGACCAACGCGCCCTACCTGTTGCAAAAGGGACGCGGCGGTTACCGCATTGGTCACGACCGCATCTTTGACCACATGATGCTCGATGGGTTGGAGGACGCTTACGAGCCTGGCCGCAGCATGGGCACCTTTGGGGAGGATTGCGCCGCCAAGTACCACTTCACCCGTGAGATGCAGGATGCTTTTGCCACAGCCAGCGTGCAGCGGGCCCAGCAAGCCATTAGCTCAGGCGCATTTGCCGCCGAGATCGCCCCCGTCACCGTCAAGAGCCGCGGCGGTGAAACCGTGGTGCAGATTGACGAAGGTCCGGGCAAGATTCGCCTCGACAAAATTCCCGCGCTCAAGCCCGCCTTCCGCAAAGACGGCACGGTCACGGCCGCGAGCAGCTCCTCGATCAACGACGGTGCCGCCGCGCTGGTGATGATGCGCGCGAGCACGGCGGCGCGTCTGGGCTGCAAGCCCCTGGCGCGCGTGGTGAGCCACGCGACCCACGCCCAGGAACCGGAGTGGTTCTCCAC
>VEQC01000148.1 GCA_018883455.1 Limnohabitans sp.
TGTACCAGCTGTACCGGTCGCACCAGTTGCACCAGTTGCACCAGCTGTACCGGTTGCACCAGTTTCACCAGTTGCACCAGCTGCACCAGCCGCGCCGGTCGCGCCGGTCGCACCAGCCGCAGTAGCCCCGAACACCCCATCCACGCCCTCCGCACCCCCGGCGTCCGAGCCTGTCGAGCCCGAGGCTCAGACACCGGCGGCTCCTGTCGCCGCACCCGAGCCAGCCGCAGCATCGGCGGCCACGACGCCTCCCGCCGAGGCTGTGCCCGCTGCCGCTGCCGCTGCTCCGGCGCCCGCACCTCAAGCCGAGGTAGAGCCTGAGCCTGAGCCTGAGCCAACGACCCAGTCGTCAGCGCATCCTCAAAACCGACCCGAACCCCCGCCGCAGGCCGCGCTTGCGCCAGAACCAGAGCCAGAGCCAGAGCCAGAGCCAGAGCCAGAGCCAGAGCCCCCGACTCTCGAAGTGGTCGAGGCGGTCGCTCCTGCACCAACACCGGCGCCCGTCGCACCAGCACCCCCACCCGTGCGCGGGCCCGAGGCCGCGGCGGTTCTCGCGCCAGTCTCACAAGCCGCGCCGCAACCTATGCCCGCGCCCGCGCCGATGCCGGAGCAGGCACCAGCACCAGCACCAGTTGCAGCCGCGCCCGTGGCCCCTCCAGCCCCACCGCCGCCTGCGCCTGAGCCCGCGCCCCCTCCCGTCTCGGAAGACGTGGAGGCCGAGATCATCCGCGCCGACTCGGGCAGCGAGGCCGCTGTGGTCAACGTGCCGGGGCCCGATATTGACGAAGCCCAGGTTCCCACCCTTTTGGACGCCCATGAACCCGCGTCAGCGGCTGAGCCGTCTGCCGATGTGGTCACGGACGTCGAACCCCGCATGGTCGAGGTGGACACCCCAGAAGGCAGCTCTGCGGACACCCCCGAGGACGCGCAAGCGCTAGAGGCATCCGGGGAAGAGGCCGAGGACGGGGCCGCTCAAGAGCCCGCCGCACAGGCCGATACATGGGTCGAACAGGTTCAGATCCGCATCGACCGGCTGGCCGGGGACATTCAAGCATTACATCGCCGGCTGGACCTCATGGTTGGCAAGACGAAGGAATAAGTTTCATGGCGGACGCAAACCCACAAACCGAAGACGCGCAGACTGCGGAGAATCCGCAGGCTTTGCCCGCGCCCGATGCGGTGGATGTTGAGGCGACGGCCCAGCGACTGACCGAAATCGCCAATCAATCCTTGGATTCGACCGAGGTCGCGCGCCAGATCGAGGAATTGACCTCGGTGGTGCTCGATTCGGCGGAGGTCTCCACCCGCTCGGCCTCCATTGCCGCCGACGTCAGCGCCACCATGCGCGCCGTGGTCACTCAGATTCAAGAGACCAACGCACGCAATCTATTGCACTCGCGCATCCTGTTGGGCGCGTTTCTGGCCTTTTTGCTCATCGCATTGGCCGTGTTTTTCGCGGTCACGGTCAAGATGACCAAATCCATCAAAGAGCTCGACACCATGGTCTACGCCATGGCCAAGCGCGTCATTGAGGTCGATGCCAGCCTAAATGCGCTGGGCAAGACCCACTCGGACTTCTCCACCATCACCGAGAAGCAAGACCAAATGACGGCCACGCAAGCCAAGCTCGCCAGCCGCATGGATGAAATTGGTCGCAGCATGTCCAACATGCCCATCGCCATGGCCGAACAAGCCAACAAAACCACGGACCCCAAGATCCAACTCATGCAAAAGCAAGTCGCCGGTATGGAGAGCCGGGTGCTGGGCTTGGATGACCGCATGAAGAGTGTCGAGTCCAAAACCACTGCGGTGGACGCCAAGTTTGGCAGCATCGAGAAGGCTGTTCAATCCACGGACGAGCGTCTCGCCCAAATGCTCACCACCTTGAACGCCATGAACCAGGCCAATGGCGGCATGACGCCCAAAGCCGTTATGGAAGAGTTCAATAAGCTCAAGAAAGACTTCGAGCAAGCCGGACTCAAGTACAAGAAGGACTTGGAGTTGGCCAACGAGAAGCTGAAAAAAGATCTCGCCACAAGCCAGCTACAGCAGCAAGCGGCCATGGACAACGCGATGAAGAAGATCAACGAGCGTGTCGATACCGCCACTTCCGCGGCGAACCGCGCCACCGCAAGCGAGAAGGCCGCTGCGGCTGAGCGCTTGGCCAATCAGCGTGCTGCGGCCGAACAAGCCGCCGCCGCCCGCAGCGATGCCCAGCGCGCCGCCAAACTCAAAGCCGATATGGAAGCTGCGCAGCAAGCCGCTGCCGCCAAAGCCGCCGCCGCCAAGGCCGCCACCGAAAAGGCCATGGCGGAGAAAGCTGCAGCCGAGCGAGCGGCCGCCGCGAACAAAGCAGCTGCGGAGAAAGCCGCTGCGGAGAAGGCCGCTGCACTCGAGCGCGCGGCTGCCGCTGAAAAAGCTGCAGCGGCCGAGCGTGTGCGACTGCGTGAGCGTGAGTCGCAGCCCACACCGCCGCCAGCCGCGCCGCCCTCAGGTGTGATTCAGTACCCCCGCGTACCCTGATGAGCCATCACGCGTCGCCCGCAAGGGCGAACGATTCGGCCCGCGCCATTGCCCAAGTGGCGTAAAGGGGGGAGAGCTTCACTGGGGCGGCGTCTGCAAGCAAGGCCCCAGGGGGCAAGGTCTCGACCAAGGCAGAGAGTGGGGCCACTTCGTGTTCACTGATGCGGCGCATGATGTGGTGCGGACGAATTTGTCCCGGCGCGTGAAGCCCAGCGGCTTCGAGAATTTCGCGCAAAGCTTCCAACGTGTTTTGATGGAAATGGTGCACGCGGTCTGCTTTATCCGGCACCACCAGGGCAATCTGACGCTTGGGATCTTGGGTGGTCACGCCCGTGGGGCAGCGGCCCGTGTGGCAAGTTTGCGCTTGAATGCAGCCCAGCGCAAACATGAACCCCCTTGCGCTGTTGCACCAATCGGCGCCCAAAGCGATGGCGCGGGCCATGTCAAAAGCGCTCACAATTTTTCCGCTTGCCCCCAGGCGTATGGCGTCGCGCAAGCCCACCCCCACCAAGGTGTTGTGCACCAAGCGCAAGCCCTCTTGAAGCGGCATGCCCAAGTGATCGGAGAATTCCAGCGGCGCGGCCCCCGTCCCCCCCTCTGAGCCGTCCACCACAATGAAGTCCGGTCGAATGCCTGTCTGCATCATGGCTTTGACAATTGCAAACCACTCCCAGGGGTGACCAATGCACAGCTTAAAGCCCACCGGCTTGCCCTCGCTGAGTTGACGCAACTCGGCAATGAAATCCATGAGCTCCAAGGGCGTGTGAAAACGGCTGTGGGCGTTGGGCGATACGCAATCGACCCCCATGGGAACGCCGCGAGCCTCGGCAATCTCCGGCGTCACCTTAGGGCCGGGCAGCACACCGCCATGGCCGGGTTTGGCGCCTTGGCTGAGTTTGATCTCCACCATCTTGACTTGGGGGCTGCGCACGTTTTCCACAAAACGCTCGGGGCTGAAACGACCCTGCGCATCGCGGCAGCCAAAGTAGCCTGAGCCAATCTCCCAAATCAAATCCCCCCCGTGCACCCGGTGGTAGCGCGAAATCGAGCCCTCGCCCGTGTCGTGCGCAAACCCACCCCGGCGCGCGCCTTCGTTGAGGGCCATGATGGCGTTGGCGCTCAAGGCCCCAAAGCTCATGGCCGACACATTAAAGAGGCTCAGCGCATAGGGCTGCAAGCAGGTCTCACCGCCCACCTGTACGCGAAAATCATGGCTCTCCAAATGCGTGGGGGCGATCGAGTGGTGCATCCATTCGTAGCCCACCGCTTGGACATCGAGTTGCGTGCCAAAGGGGCGCTTATCGGATTGGCCTTTGGCCCGTGCGTACACCAGCGAACGTTGGGCGCGGGAGAACGGCGTGGCTTCGGTCTCCGACTCTAGAAAATACTGTCGAATCTCGGGGCGTATGAATTCGAGCGCGAATCGGAAATGCCCAATGATGGGGTAGTTGCGCAAAATGGCATGTCGACGCTGGAGCAGATCATGAATGCCCACGGCCGATAAAACCATGAAGGCCAGGGGCCAGAACAGGCTCACCAACGAGGCGCTGGCCGCAGCCAGGGTGACCACGCTCATGACCACGCACAACACAAAAGCGGTGTAACGAACCGGGTAAAGTTCTTCGAGACGCTCTAACATCCTGCGCTCCTTTGAGGGTAAAAAAAAGGGGGGTCAGAGCCCCCCGTTGAGTTTAGTGGCCAATTTGCTTTTGGCCAGTGCCGAAACTTCGGCGCGCAAGCGCGCGGCACTCACATGTTGGTCTGCCGCATGCTGCACTTGGCGCAAGTGCGCCAGAATGTCTTGGCGCAAATCCGCCATTTCGTGGTCGAGTCGAGCCAGACGCTCTTGTAACTCCCGCCGCATGGCCATGCGCTGGGTGAGCAGATTCACCTCGGCGGAGATGGTGCGCCAGGTTTGGGTCAATTCATCACCCGGGGGGGATTGCAGCTGTTCAAACAACTCCTGAATCAGTGGGTCAAAGCCTACAGTTGGGCGCCGCTGATCGATGTCTGGGGTGTCTGTGAGCGTTGGCACGTCCCGCGGCGGCAACGCATCCGCTGGCATGGGCGGTGGCAGGTTGGCCAGGGTGGCCTGCTCGGGTTGCGGCTTGGTCTTGGGACGGATCGCCCCGGGCGTCGAGCGCAACAGGGCATCAACGTCAGCCCAGCCGGAATCCGGACTGTACTGTTTGAGTCCCTTGAAGGACAGGAACTGGGGCTCTTGTTGCATGGTTATTTATTCAGGTTACCAGCGGACATCCGACGCAGGAATTGTGGGATACCCAGGCCCGGAAAACTGTTCACCGCAGGCTGGCGTGTGGCATCAGAGTTGGCGGCTTTTTGCAGGCGATGGCGCCCGAGGACCGAATAGTGGTTCGAGAGCTTGGTCGAGGTGTCCAGAATGTTGGAGCGCACGCCCGCGGGTTGCGGTGGCAAGCCAGCGCTTGCCGGCGCCTGGCGAATGTCTTCGTGGCGGTATACCGCGCCACTGGCGTGGCGCGCAGTGGCCTGGCGAAGCTGCGGCGTGGCGCTGGCTTTGCGCATTTCACGGGCCGCGCAAACGGCGCGGCCAAATTCGTTGAACGACAAACCGCAGTTGTCTGACAAGTCCATGAGGTAACCCCGCTCGAACATTTCACGGGCGGATTGGGCCTCCAAAATGGGCGGGGCAAGCATGAAGCTCACCGGGAAGCGCTGGCGCGAGAACACATCGCTGTTGAGCTGTTCGGGTTGCACGCGTGTGGGGCAGAGCAAGAGCGTGGGGGGCGCGTGCACGGCGGAGTCAAACACCCAGCGGTGACGACTGAGAAAGCCTGCGGTGGCGGCGAGTTCAATTTCAGACACCGAGGTGGGCACAATCACCAAGTCGTACTCGAACATCAGTTCGCCGGCGATCGAGTCGGTCCACGTCAAGTCGCACAGCACCACATCCGAGCTCGAAGCCGCCCGGCGCAGGTGCAAGCGGGCGTCGAGAATCGGGCGATTGCCCCCCTGGTCCAGCGGCAACACATGGTGCTGCACCGTGATGCCCACATTCGGCGCCCGGGTGAGCCAAGTGCTCGAAGAACCGTGCGTGTCAAAGTCAATCAGCGTGACGGATTGTCCCTGACGGCGCAGATAGGCCGCTAAATTGGCGCTGACCGTGCTTTTGCCAACACCACCTTTTTGACTCGTCACCAGAATTTTGAAACAGGCCATGAATGATCTCTTTTCTTTTCGTTTTTTTCACCCCGAGTTGCAGAGGAGGGCATCAACAGCAATGCTTTTGCAACGCGGGGAATTGAATTTACCGGCATTAACTATCGGCGGTCAAATCACAATCGTGAGCCGATGTGCATGCTTTATTCGGGCCTGAATTCCAAAATGAATATCAAAATATTCAAATTAATTTAAAAAGATTCGAAATTAAGATTTTTTCGCAAGTAATTGATTTAAGTGAACTTTTTTCGAGGTGTCGAAAAAAACAACACTTTTTGGGCGCCAAACGGGCCCAACGGTGTCGAAAACCATGCGGCAGCGCAGCGAAGCCTCTGAGCAGGCCATTTAAAATGAATTTGATGATTTCTAAAGCCCCGCCATGGAACTCCAGCGCGAGCGCGTGACGCAAAAGCCGCGTGATTCCGCCTCCGTGGTGGTCGTGCGCCCGCACCCCGACAAAGTCCTCGAGGTGTTGCTGCTGCGGCGCGATCCCAACCTGCCCTTGCTCGGCGGGGCCCACGTGTTCCCCGGCGGTAAAACCGAACCGTCGGATGCGCAGGTGTTGCAGCATTTGCCCCAAGCCGATCAAATCCAGCTCAGTCAATCACTGGGTGAGCCCGAACTCACCCAGGCCCAAGCCTTGGCCCTCTATGCCGCTGCGCTGCGTGAGGCGCAAGAAGAATGCGGGTTGTCCTTGCAAGCCCACAATCTGGTGCCGTGGTCGCGTTGGATCACCCCCGAGTTGCCCTCGCTCATGAACCGGCGGTTCGACACCCGCTTCTTCCTCGCCTGCATGCCCCCTGAC
>VEQC01000333.1 GCA_018883455.1 Limnohabitans sp.
CTCTTGGGCACGGTGGTGGGCATGATCGAGATTTTTGGGGCTCAGCAGCAAGGCGGCAGTCACAACCCGGTGGAGCTCGCACATGGCATCTCGGTGGCGCTCTACAACACGGCCATGGGGTTGATCGTGGCCATCCCCGCGCTCATGTTCTGGCGGTACTTCCGCGCCCGCGTCGACGCCTTTGTGCTGACGCTGGAGCTCAGTGGCGAGCGTTTGTTGCGCCATTTGCTCCTTTTGCGCAACCAACTCCATTGATCGACCTGGAGGCGGCATGAAATTTCAGCGACGCGCAAGCCCCGAGCCCGAAATCAACCTTATCCCCTTCATCGATGTGCTCTTGGTGGTGCTGATCTTTCTCATGCTCTCGACCACCTACAGCAAGCTCACCGAAATGGCGCTCACCTTGCCCGAAGCCGATGCCGCCGAAGCGCAGGCGCATCCGCAAGAGATCGTGGTGGCCGTGGCGGCCGATGGTCGCTTGAGCGTCAACCGCCAAGTGCTCGCGCAAGCCGATTTGCAAACCCTGAGCCAAGCCTTGGCCGCAGCGGCCAGCGGGGTCTCGCAGCCCATGGTGATCATCAGCGCCGACGCCCAAGCCTCCCACCAATCGGTCATGCTGGTGATGGAAGCCGCCCGCCGCACGGGCCTGGGTCAACTGAGCTTTGCGGCCCAATCGCGCGCGCGCGACTGAGCCGCGCAGGATTCCAGATGCACCACTGGCAGGCCCGCTTGACGCAAGCCTGGGGCAGGCGCGGGCCGCTGGCGTGGTGCTTGTGGCCCCTGAGCGCCCTGCTCCAGCTGGTTTGGCACGCGCGACGCGGCCTACAGGCGCTGGGCCTGCTCGGCCCCCCCGCCGACCTTCCCGTGCCGGTGTGGGTCGTGGGCAATGTGCTCGCCGGTGGAACCGGTAAAACACCGCTGTTGATGGCGCTGGCCGATTGGCTCGGGCACCAGGGGGTGCGGGTGGGCGTGATCAGCCGCGGCTATGGCCGCACGCAAACCGCCCTCACTGGCGTGACGCCGATGAGCCACGCGGATGAAGTGGGCGACGAGCCCTTGCTGATCCACCGCCACTGCGGGGTTCCGGTCTGGGTGGGCTCTGACCGGGTGGAAGCCGCGCGGGCCCTGTTGCGGGCACACCCTGAAGTCCAACTGGTGTTGAGCGATGATGGGCTGCAGCGACTCGATCTGCCCCGTGCCGTCGAGTGGGTCGTCTTTGACGCGCGGGGGCTGGGCAATGGATGGCTGTGGCCCGCTGGCCCTTTGCGTGAGCCATGGCCACGACCGACGGCCCAAGGGGTGCGGCAGGTGACCGTGCGCACCCATGCCGAGGGCCCGGTGGGCGAACACCGCGTGGAGCGCTGTTTGGCCAACCATGCCCGGCGGGCGGATGGGCAAGTGCGCCCACTGACGAATTGGCTTGGGCAAGACGTTGGCGCGCTGGCGGGCATTGCGCAACCCGAGGCGTTTTTCGCGGCCCTGCGGGAGCAGGGGTTGGCGCTGACCCAAACCCATGCCCTGACGGA
>VEQC01000149.1 GCA_018883455.1 Limnohabitans sp.
CCTGTTGCCCCCGCCGGTGGATGGCAACGATGCGGTTGTGATCGAGCGCCGACCGCTGCGCACCCGCCCGCCCCAGATGTTTCAGGTCGTCATGCTCAATGACGACTACACGCCCATGGAATTTGTGGTGGTGGTGCTACAGGAGTTTTTTGGCAAGGATCGCGAGAGCGCGACCCAAATCATGCTCAAGATTCACCTCGATGGCAGGGGGGTCTGTGGGGTGTATTCCCGCGATATTGCCGCTACCAAGGTCGATCAGGTGATGGAGGCAGCCAAGCGCGCGGGGCACCCCCTGCAGTGCCTCTACGAACCGGTGGATTGATTTGCCAATTCCCCCTTGAAGCCAAGCCCCCCGTTTCCATATACAGTTAGAACCCAACCCGTCACGCAAGCCCAAAGGATTACGCAATGATTGCTCAAGAACTCGAAGTCAGCTTGCACATGGCCTTCGTGGAAGCGCGTCAGCAGCGCCACGAGTTCATTACCGTGGAGCACCTGCTCCTGGCCTTGCTCGACAACCCCAGCGCCGCCGAGGTGCTCCGCGCCTGTTCCGCCAACCTGGACGATCTGCGCAAATCCCTCACGCATTTCATCAAAGACAACACCCCGCAGGTGGCTGGCACCGATGATGTGGATACCCAACCCACCCTCGGGTTTCAGCGCGTGATCCAACGCGCCATCATGCACGTTCAGTCCACGGGCAACGGTAAAAAAGAGGTGACGGGCGCGAATGTGTTGGTGGCCATCTTTGGCGAGAAAGATTCCCATGCGGTTTACTACCTGCACCAGCAGGGTGTGACCCGCCTCGACGTGGTGAATTACATTGCCCACGGCATCAAAAAATCCGACAGCCCCGAGCCCAGCCGCAACCCCGAAATGCCGGCGCAGGAAAACGAGGAAACGCCGTCCGAAAAAAGTGACGCCAAGGCCTCTCCGCTGGAACAGTTCACGCTCAACCTCAACCAGGCTGCGCGCGACGGAAAAATCGACCCGCTCATCGGACGCGAGTACGAAGTCGAGCGCACCATCCAAATTCTTTGCCGTCGTCGCAAAAACAACCCGCTGCTCGTGGGCGAAGCTGGCGTGGGCAAGACGGCCATTGCCGAAGGCTTGGCGTGGCGCATCACGCAAAACGATGTGCCCGAAATCCTGGCCGAAGCGGTGGTTTATTCGCTCGACATGGGCGCCTTGCTCGCCGGTACGAAGTACCGGGGCGATTTCGAGCAGCGCCTCAAGGCCGTGCTCAAATCCCTCCAGGGCAAACCCAACGCGATCTTGTTCATCGATGAAATCCACACCCTCATCGGCGCCGGCGCGGCTTCGGGCGGAACCTTGGACGCCTCCAACCTGCTCAAGCCTGCGCTCTCGAGCGGCCAGCTCAAGTGCATTGGCGCGACCACCTTTACCGAGTACCGCGGCATCTTTGAAAAAGACGCCGCGCTCTCCCGCCGCTTCCAAAAGATCGACGTGGTCGAGCCCTCGGTGGAGCAAACGGTGGACATTCTCAAAGGCCTGAAGTCGCGCTTTGAGGAGCATCACAGCGTGAAGTACGCGCAAGCAGCCTTGCTCGCCGCAGCCGAATTGAGCGCCAAGTTCATCACCGATCGTCACCTGCCCGACAAGGCCATTGACGTCATTGACGAGGCAGGCGCGGCCCAGCGCATTCTGGCGCCCTCTAAGCGCAAGAAAACCATTGGCAAGGGTGAGATTGAGGAAATCGTGGCCAAAATTGCCCGCATTCCCCCCGCCAACGTCTCCAGCGATGACCGCAGCAAGCTCCAAACCCTGGAGCGCGACCTCAAGAGCGTGGTCTTTGGTCAGGACAAGGCGCTGGAAGTCCTCGCCGCGGCCGTCAAGATGGCCCGCTCTGGCTTGGGCAAGGGTGACAAGCCCATTGGCTCCTTCCTCTTTAGCGGCCCCACGGGCGTGGGCAAAACCGAAGCGGCCAAGCAACTCGCCTACATCATGGGCATTGAGCTCATTCGCTTTGACATGTCCGAGTACATGGAGCGCCATGCCGTGAGCCGCTTGATTGGCGCGCCTCCGGGCTATGTGGGCTTTGACCAGGGTGGCTTGCTGACCGAAGCGGTCACCAAAAAGCCCCATTGCGTGCTCTTACTCGACGAAATCGAAAAAGCGCACCCGGACATCTTCAACGTGCTCTTGCAGGTGATGGACCACGGCACGCTCACGGACAACAACGGGCGCAAGGCCGATTTCCGCAATGTGATCATCATCATGACCACCAACGCGGGTGCCGAGACCATGAACAAGGCTACGATTGGCTTTACCAACCCGCGCCAGGCGGGTGATGAGATGGCCGATATCAAACGCCTCTTCACGCCCGAGTTCCGCAACCGTCTCGACGCCATCGTGAGCTTTAAACCGCTCGATGAGCAAATCATCCTGCGTGTGGTTGACAAGTTCTTGCTGCAACTCGAGACCCAATTGGCCGAGAAACGTGTGGAGGTGAGCTTCAGCGACAACCTGCGCAAGTTCCTTGCCAAGAAGGGCTTTGACCCGCTCATGGGCGCGCGACCGATGCAACGCCTCATCCAAGACACCATCCGCAAGGCTTTGGCGGACGAGTTGCTCTTTGGCCGCTTGACGGAGGGGGGGCGTTTGGGCGTGGATTTGGACGAAAAAGACGAGGTCTTGCTGGACATCCAGCCTCTGCCCAAAAAGGACAAGTCCCGGGTGGAGCCCAACTCTTCGGAAGAAGCTGCCACCAGCTGAGGCCTGCACTAAAATCCTTGCAATCAACGTTGCAAGGAAGCATTGTGGCTGGACACAGCAAATGGGCCAATATTCAGCACCGCAAAGGTCGTCAAGACGAAAAGCGGGGGCGAATCTGGACCCGTATCACCCGTGAAATCATTGTGGCGGCCCGTGCGGGTGGCGGTGACCTCACCGCCAACGCCCGTTTGCGCTTGGCCGTGGACAAGGCGAAGGCGGCCAACATGCCCGCCGACAACATCAAACGCAACATCGACAAAGCCACAGGCAACCTCGAAGGCGTCCAGTACGAAGAAATTCGCTACGAGGGCTATGGGATTGGGGGCGCGGCGGTCATTGTCGATACCATGACCGACAACAAGGTGCGCACCGTGGCCGAAGTTCGCCATGCCTTTAGCAAGCATGGGGGCAACTTGGGCACTGAAGGCTCGGTGTCCTTTCAGTTCAAGCACTGCGGCCAGCTGATTTTTGCTCCCGGCACTTCGGAAGATCAGGTGATGGAGATCGCCCTTGAAGCCGGCGCCGACGATGTCGTCACGGGCGAGGATGGTGCGATCGAAGTGCTCACCGCCCCAGGCGATTTCGAGGCGGTGAAAAACGCCTTGGAAGCTGCCGGACTGCGCGCGGAGGTGGCGGAAGTCACCATGCGTGCGGAAAACACCATCGCCCTGGGGGGCGACGACGCCACGCGCATGCAAAAACTCCTGGATGTACTCGAAGACCTCGACGACGTACAAGAGGTCTACCACAACGCCGAACTATGAATATTCTGGTCATTGGCGCGGGTGGGCGCGAGCACGCCCTGGCCTGGAAGCTGGCCCAATCGCCCAAGGTGCAGCGCGTGTACGTCGCCCCAGGCAATGGGGGCACCGCGCGGGATAAGCGGCTCACGAATGTGCCCATCACCGATATTCACGCGCTGTGTGCATGGGCGCAGCAAGAGCGCATTGGCTTGACGGTGGTCGGGCCGGAGGCGCCGCTGGCGGCTGGGGTGGTCGATGTCTTTCGTGCCCAGGGTCTGCGCATTTTTGGGCCGACCCGCGCGGCCGCCCAACTCGAGAGCTCCAAGGCCTTTAGCAAGGCGTTTATGAAGCGCCACGGCATCCCCACGGCCGACTACGAAACCTTCTCCGACCCCCAAGCCGCCCACGACTACGTACAGGCCAAAGGAGCCCCCATCGTGATCAAAGCCGACGGCCTCGCCGCGGGCAAAGGCGTGGTGGTGGCCATGACGCTGGCCGAAGCCCATGAAGCCATCGATTTCATGTTGCTCGACAACTCACTGGGCGTGACCCACAACGCCGGTGGTGCGCGGGTGGTGATCGAGGCCTTTTTGCAAGGGGAGGAAGCGAGCTTTATCGTCATGTGCGATGGGGATCGGGTGCTGCCCTTGGCCACCAGTCAGGATCACAAACGTTTGCGCGATGGCGATCAAGGCCCCAACACCGGTGGCATGGGGGCGTATTCCCCGGCACCCGTGGTCACGCCCCAAGTGCATGCGCGCGCCATGCGCGAGATCATCATGCCCACCCTGCGCGGCATGGCCAGCGACGGCATTCCCTACAGTGGTTTTTTGTACGCCGGCCTCATGATCGACGCCCAGGGGCAGCCACGGACCCTGGAGTTCAATTGCCGCATGGGCGACCCGGAAACCCAACCCATCCTCATGCGCTTGAAGAGCGATTTGGTGGATGTGCTGTGGGCCGCGACCGAAACCGAGGCCGGCCCTCGCTTAGATGCGGTCGAGCTTGAATGGGACCGCCGCAGTGCGGTGGGGGTGGTCATGGCGGCGCACGGCTACCCGCTGGCGCCGCGCAAGGGCGACCCGATCCAAGGCTTGCCCTCCGATCAGGCCGACGCCATGGTCTTTCATGCCGGGACCGAGTGGCGTGAGGGTGAGGTGCTCACCAGCGGTGGTCGCGTGCTATGCGTGACTGCCCTGGGCGGAACCCTGCACCTGGCGCAACAACTGGCTTATCAAACCCTTTCGACAATCGCATTCGATGGTCAACAATACCGACGTGACATCGGCCACCGCGCCCTGCGTGGTTGAACGCCATTCCCCCCACGCCCTGCAGTTCAAGGGCGCGCGCTGGGCGCGAACGCTCATGCGCTGGCTGGGCTGGAGCGTCCATTTCGAAGGTCTTCCCAGCGCACAAGGCGTGATCGTGGGCTACCCCCACACCAGCAACTGGGATTTCCCCATCGCCATGTTGGCCAAGGCGAGCATGGGCATCCCCGTCAACTTCCTCGCCAAAGACAGCCTCTTTCGCATCCCGGTGTTTGGCCGCTGGTTGCGTGCCCTGGGCGGCGTGGCGGTGGACCGTCGTGGCTCCCTGGGGGTGGTGGGGGGCTTGGTCGAGACAGTGCGCGCGCACCAAGCGCAGGAGCGCTTCTTCTGGCTGGGGATCTCCCCTGAGGGCACCCGGCGCCACACACCGGGCTGGCGCAGCGGCTTTTACCAACTGGCCTTGCAGGCCAAGGTTCCGGTGGGTTTGGCCCATATCGATTGGGGGCGCAAACGCATCGCGCTCACCGAATTCATTGATTTGAGTGGCGACCCCAAGGTCGACTATGCTTACTTTGCGCAAGCCTATGCCCAAAGCCGTGGCTATCACGCGCAGCAGGCCGCGCCCATCCAACCCTTGCCCACCACGCCTCAGACAACCCCGCCTTTGGCCACGTCGGCAGCACCTACCCCCACCCCGGCAATTCAGGAGAATTCACGCCATGGCTGATTTTGTTACCCAAGTTCGCAGCTACTTGACGGGGTTGCAAACCCGCATCATTGATCGCGTGCACGCGATGGATGGGGGGCAGGTGGCTTTTGTCAATGATGCTTGGGAAAAAGGCCCCCAGGAAATGTTGCAAGGACAGGGGCTCACGCGCATCATGGAACAAGGGGTCGTGTTTGAGCGGGCGGGTTGTGGCTTCTCCCATGTCAAAGGTCCGAAACTTCCGCCCTCGGCCACTCAGCACCGCCCCGAACTCGCTGGCGCACCGTTTGAGGCCATGGGCGTCTCGCTGGTCTTTCACCCGCGTAACCCCTACGTGCCCACGGTGCACATGAATGTGCGCATGATCGCGGCCACGCCGGCCTCAGGCGAGACGGTGGCTTGGTTTGGCGGTGGCATGGATCTCACGCCTTACTACGGTTTTGAGGAAGATGCGGTCCACTTTCACCGCACCTGCAAAGAGGCCCTAGACCCGTACGGGGAGGCTTTCTATCCGCGCTTTAAAAAGTGGTGCGACGAATATTTCTGCCTCAAGCACCGTGGCGAGCAACGCGGGGTGGGCGGCGTGTTCTTCGATGACTTTGCCGAACTCGGCCTCGAAGGCAGCTTTGCCATGCTCCAGAGCGTGGGCGACGCCTTCCTCAAAGCGTATGAACCCATCGTGCAACGCCGCCAAAACACCCCCTATGGCGAACGCGAACGGGCGCACCAGCTCTACCGCCGGGGCCGCTATGTGGAGTTCAACCTGGTCTGGGACCGGGGCACCCACTTTGGCTTGCAATCAGGCGGGCGCACGGAATCGATCTTGCTGTCCATGCCGCCCTTGGTGACGTGGTCCTACCAGCGCCAAGCCGAGCCAGGCTCGCCGGAAGACCGCCTCATGAAGGATTTTCTGGTGCCACGGGATTGGCTCGCCTGATGCGCCTCGGGCTTTTCGGCGGGGCTTTTGACCCCCCGCACCTCGCCCATCACCGCATTGCGCAGGCG
>VEQC01000150.1 GCA_018883455.1 Limnohabitans sp.
CTCCAAGGCGACATCGATGATTTGTTCGCGCAACTCCTCCTGGGTCCCGAGCGGCATGTAGGCGACGGCCATCTTTTGTAAATCAGGGATGTTTTTTTCCAGGTATTTGAGGGCGTCGCGAATCTGCAAGGCCACCAGGCGCAGCAGGCCCTTGCGGTGCCGGCTCGCGGCCACCTCGGGCTCATCGAACACCTCAATGAAAACAGCGTCCCCACCATCCATGAGGGCGGGAAAACCAATCAAGGTCTGCCCGCCTTTGCGAATCTCCATCAACTCGGGCAATTCGCCAAAGGACCAATCGGTGTAACGGGTCTCGGCGCTGGCTGGGGTTCGCTCCGGCGTCTTCGCTTTGGCGGGGGCCGTCGCAGCGGGCCCACCTGCGGTGTCGGGGCTTTGCGTGAGGATGGGCGCGAGCGAGTCCTTGAGTTGGGCCAGGGCCTGGAATGCACCCCGGGCCTGCCCGCCCCACTCGGCCTTGAGGGCTCCCAGGTTGCGGCCCATGCCGAGTTGGCGGCCATGCTCGTCCACCACCCGCAGGTTCATGAACAAGTGCGCGGGCACCATGTCGAGCTTGAAATCGGTTCGCTTGACATCCAGGCTGGTTTCATCGCGCACGGTTTTGAGCAGCACGTCGGTGAGCGAGCCCTGAGCAAAGCGCTCGGGCACGCGCAAGGCCTCGGCCAATCGGCTCGCGTTGTCAGGCAAGGGCACAAAGCGCGACCGCGGTTTTTGCGGCAGGCTCTTGAGCAAGGCTTGAATCTTGTCCTTGAGCATGCCCGGCACCAACCACTCGCAGCGCGCCTCGCTCACTTGGTTGAGCACAAAGAGGGGCACGGTGACGGTTACCCCATCGCGCGGGTCACCGGGCTCGTGCAGGTATTGCGCCGCGCAGTCCACGCCGCCCAAGCGCACGGTACGGGGAAAGGCATCGGTGGTAATGCCCGCCGCCTCATGGCGCATGAGCTCCTCACGGCTCAAATGCAAGAGGCGGGGCTGTTGGCGCACCGCCTGCTGCCACCAGGCTTCGAGTTGACGGGCATTGCAAACGTCGGGGGGTATTTGGGCGTCGTAAAAGGCAAAAATCAGCTCATCGTCCACCAGCACATCCTGGCGCCGTGATTTGTGTTCAAGCTCCTCCACCTTGGCCACCAGTTTCTGGTTGGCCGAGAGGAAGGGCAGCCGCGTCTCCCAATCCCCTTGCACCAAGGCTTCGCGAATAAAACGTTCGCGCGCGCCCGTGGGATCGATGGTGGCGTAGGGCCGACGCCGTCCGCTGTAAACCACCAAGCCATAGAGAGTGGCACGCTCCAGAGCCACCACCTCGCCCGACTTTTTCTCCCAATGGGGGTCGAGCAACTGCTTCTTGAGCAAGTGGCCGCCCACCGCTTCAAGCCATGTCGGCTCGATCGCGGCAATGCCCCGGCCAAAGAGGCGTGTGGTCTCCACCAGTTCAGCCACCACAATCCAGCGGCCCGGGCGTTTCTTCAAATGGGCGCCCGGATGGCGATGGAATTTGATGCCGCGCGCGCCGAGGTAGATGTCCTCATCGTCGAGCTTGCAGCCAATATTGCCGAGTAAACCCGCCAGCATGGCCTTGTGAATTTGCTCGTAGCTCGCGGGCGCGGGGTTGAGCTTCCAGCCCTGCTCGGTCACCACCGTGAGCAGTTGCGAGTGGGTGTCGCGCCACTCCCGGATGCGCCGGGGGCTCAAGTAATTCTGGCGCAACAAGGCCTCGTACTGGCGATTGCTGAGTTTATGCGTGGGCATTTCGCCCGCCTGGTGCTGGGCTCCTTGAGGGACTAGGGCGGGCTTGGCGCTGGCGGAGGCTTTGCCCTGGCCCGGCGCGCCGGGCGTCTTGCGCTTGGGCAAGCCCGCTTCGCCCCCTCGGGCCGCATGTATCCAACGCCAGAGGTTGAGGTAGCCACTGAATTCGCTTTTTTCGTCGTCAAATTTGGCGTGCTGTTGGTCCGCCTGGGCTTGTGCCTCCAGCGGACGGTCGCGCACGTCTTGAATGCTCAGGGCGCTGGCGATGACCAAGACCTCATCCAAAGCCTGTTGCTCGCGGGCGGCCAGAATCATGCGCCCGACGCGGGGGTCCAAGGGCAATCGGGCGAGCTCGCGCCCGATGGGGGTGAGCGCATTTTGTTCGTCCACCGCACCCAACTCGGCCAGGAGTTGGTAGCCATCGGCAATGGCGCGCCCCGAGGGGGCTTCAATGAATGGAAAATCCTCCACGCCGCCCAGGTGCAGCGCCTTCATGCGCAGGATGACCCCGGCGAGCGAGGAGCGCAGGATCTCGGGGTCGGTGAATCGGGGGCGCGCGGCGAAGTCGGCCTCGTCGTAGAGGCGAATGCAAATCCCATCGGCCACCCGGCCACAGCGCCCCGCACGCTGGTTGGCCGCCGCCTGGCTGATGGGCTCAACCTGCAACTGCTCGACCTTGCTGCGCAAGCTGTAGCGTTTGACGCGCGCGGTGCCGGTATCGATCACATACCGAATGCCGGGCACGGTGAGCGAGGTTTCCGCCACGTTGGTGGCGAGCACGATGCGCCGCCCCCCGGAGGTCTCAAAGACCCGGTCTTGCTCGGCCTGGGACAGGCGGGAGAAAAGCGGCAGCACGTCGGCTTGGCGGGTGTGCGCCTGGTGCGAGAGGTGACCGCGCAGGTGATCAGCCGCCTCCCGAATCTCGCGTTCGCCGGGCAAGAAAATCAGAATGTCCCCGCCCTTGCCCCCTTGCCAGAGCTCGTCCACGGCGTCGGCAATGGCTTCATTGAGGCCGTAATCGCGGCTCTCCTCAAAAGGGCGCCAGCGCTGCTCGACCGGAAAGGTTCGCCCCGAGACCATGAGCACAGGTGCGGGCCCCTGGCGCGACGCAAAATGCCGCGCGAAACGCTCGGCGTCGATGGTCGCCGAGGTGACAATGATTTTGAGGTCTGGGCGGCGCGGCAGGATTTGCTTGAGGTAACCGAGCAAAAAATCGATGTTGAGGCTGCGTTCGTGGGCCTCGTCAATGATCAGGGTGTCGTAGGCTTCGAGTAGCGGGTCGGTTTGCGTCTCGGCCAGCAAGATGCCATCAGTCATCAGCTTGACGGAGGCGTTTTTGCTCAGGCGGTCTTGGAAGCGAATCTTGAAACCCACCACGTCCCCGAGCGGCGTTTGGAGTTCCTGCGCGATGCGCTTGGCCACGCTGCTCGCGGCAATGCGTCGAGGCTGGGTGTGACCAATGCGCTTGGGGCGCGCGGGTTTGCCACCCGGGGCGGTGGGGCCCGCCTGTCCACGCCCCATGGCCAGCGCGATTTTGGGCAGCTGGGTGGTCTTGCCCGAGCCCGTCTCGCCACAAACGATCACCACCTGGTGCGCTTGCAGCGCCGCCATGATCTCGGGCACCCGGGCCGAAACGGGCAACTCGGGTGGAAATTCGATTTTCAGATCGGTCACAGACGGCAAAGTGGCTGAAACTTGGGACACAATGGTGCATTATCCCCGCAGCTTTGCACCGTGCCCATGTCGACTGTCTTTAACTTCACCTTCGTGCCCTGGTTTCGCTCGGTCGCCCCCTACATCCACATGCACCGTGGCAAGACATTTGTGGTGGGGGTGGCGGGTGAGGCCATTGCGGCGGGCAAAATGCCCAGCATCGCGCAGGACTTGGCCCTGATTCAGAGCATGGGCGTGAAGATCGTGCTGGTGCACGGCTTTCGCCCGCAAGTCAATGAGCAATTGCACGCCAAAGGGCATGAGCCGCGCTACTCCCATGGCATGCGCATCACCGACAGCGTGGCCCTGGACTGCGCGCAGGAAGCGGCAGGGCAGCTGCGCTTTGAAATCGAAGCTGCGTTTAGCCAAGGGCTGCCCAACACCCCCATGGCCGGGGCCACGGTGCGGGTGATCTCGGGCAACTTCATCACAGCGCGCCCCGTGGGCATTCTCGATGGGGTGGACTTCCAACATTCAGGCCTGGTGCGCAAAGTGGATGTGGCAGGCATTTCGCAGAGTTTGCAGTCTGGCGCCATGGTGCTCATCTCCCCTTTTGGCTTCTCCCCCACTGGCGAAGCCTTCAACCTGACCATGGAAGAGGTGGCCACCTCGGTGGCGACGGCGCTCCAAGCCGACAAGCTGATTTTTGTGACCGAAGTCCCAGGCATTCGCTTGCGCCCCCAGGAGCCCGAGTCGGAAGACAACCCCATCGACACCGAGCTGCCCCTGGCGGCCGCCGAGGCCATGCTCAAGGATTTGCCCCATACCAACAACCCCACCGATGTGGCGTTTTACCTTCAACACTGCGTCAAAGCCTGCAAGAGCGGCGTTGAGCGCAGTCACATCCTGCCCTTTGCGGTAGACGGCTCACTGCTGCTCGAGATTTACATGCACGATGGCATCGGCACCATGGTGGTGGATGAAAAACTCGAGAGCTTGCGCGAAGCCACCCATGAAGATGTGGGGGGCATACTCCAACTCATCGAGCCGTTTGAGAACGACGGCACCCTTGTCAAACGCGATCGCAATGAAATTGAACGCGACATCGAACAGTACACGGTCATTGAGCACGATGGCGTGATCTTCGCCTGTGCCGCCCTGCACCCTTACCCAGAGGCGGGCACCGGCGAGATGGCCGCGCTCACCGTGGCGAGCAACGCCCAAGGCCAGGGCGATGGCGAAAAAATCCTCAAGCGCATCGAGCAGCGCGCCCGCAACAAAGGGCTCAAGAGCATTTTTGTGCTCACCACGCGTGCGATGCACTGGTTTTTGAAGCGGGGCTTTGTGCCCGTCAACACCGATTGGTTGCCCGAAGCGCGCAAGCGCCACTACAACTGGAATCGCAAGAGCCAAGTGTTGGTCAAGCACCTCTAACCCCTCATTGCTGAGATTGACATGAGTTTTGTTGTCCCCGATCTGAGCCAGACCCCTCGCTTACAGCACCTGGTGCACAACCTGCAAGAGCTAGTGAGCCGACCTCGCCCTGAAGCCGACATCCTGGCGCGTGGCAAAGTGCTGCTGGAGCAGTTGGTCGGGCAGGACGATTGGTTGCCCGAGGCCTTTGCCCAACCCCACCCCGAGCATTACCAACAGTTTTTGCTGTACGCCGACCCCGAAGACCGCTTCTCCATCGTGAGCTTTGTCTGGGGTCCCGGCCAAGCCACACCGGTGCACGACCACACCGTCTGGGGCCTCATTGGCATGCTGCGCGGGGAAGAGGTGAGTCAGCCCTATGCCCAAGATGCGCAAGGCCGCTGGCAACCCAGCGGTGAGGCCATCCGCCTCCAGCCCGGACAGGTCGAAGCGGTCTCGCCCACCGTGGGCGATGTGCACAAGGTTCACAACGCGAGTGCGCAGACCGTGGCCATCAGCATTCACGTCTACGGGGCCAATATTGGCAAGGTGCGACGCCATGTCTACAAAGACGACGGCAGTGTGAAGGAGTTCATCTCCGGCTACAGCAACGCGCTCACGGCCCCCGAGAGTGCCTTCCCGCGCATGACCTTTTTGCAAGTGCGCGAGGCCTTGCTGGCCAAGCGCGAAATCGCGCTCATCGATGTGCGCGAGGAAGACCCCTTCGCCCAAGCCCATCCGCTCTTTGCCGTCAACATTCCCTTGGGCCAACTCGAAGCGCAGGCCTGGTCTCGGATTCCCTTGCGCGATACCTGCATCGTGGTTTACGGCCAAAACCTCGCCGGCGAAGACCTCGCCGAAAACGCCGCCACCCTGCTCCAGCGCCTTGGCTACACGCACGTGCATGTGCTCGCGGGCGGGCTCAAAGGCTGGGCCGACAGTGGCGGCGAATTGTTTCGCGACGTGAACGTGCCGAGTAAGTCCTTTGGCGAGCTGGTCGAATCCGTGCGCCATACCCCCTCGCTCTCGGCGCAAGAAGTCAAGGCCTTGATCGATGGCCAAGCCGACGTGGTGGTGCTCGATGCGCGCCGCTTTGACGAATACCAAACCATGAGCATTCCCCAAGGCGTGAGCGTGCCCGGCGCGGAACTGGTTTTGCGCGCGCGCGCCATGGCGCCCAAGGCGAGCACGCGCATCATTGTCAATTGTGCGGGACGCACGCGCAGCATCATTGGCACGCAATCGCTCATCAACGCGGGGATCCCCAACCCGGTCTCCGCCTTGCGCAACGGCACCATTGGCTGGACGCTGGCTGGCCAGACATTGGACCAGGGCGCCCAGCGCCGCTTCAAGCCGGTTGACGAGGCGCAACGGACCCAAGCCGCCACGGCCGCTCGCGCAGTGGCCGATCGCGCCGGCGTGAAGCGCATGAACCGCGCACAACTGGCATCGTGCCAGCAAGAGGCCGCGCGCACCACCTACTTGCTGGATGTGCGCACCCCCGAAGAGTTTGCGCACGGCCACCTCGGCAGCGCTCTCAGTGCACCGGGTGGCCAATTGGTTCAGGAAACCGACCACACCGTTCCCGTGCGCGGCGCACGCATCGTCTTGTGCGATGA
>VEQC01000151.1 GCA_018883455.1 Limnohabitans sp.
GCCTTGCAGGCCTTGCGCCTGCAGCATGGCCTGCAGCCTAGCCATGTGGCCCGCTTGACCGGTCTGCGCCTGCGCCAGGTGCAGGCCTTGGAAGCGCAAAGGCTCGAGTCGTTTCGCAACCGCGACCACATGGTGCAATGCGCCTTGCTGGTGGCTACCCGCTTGAGCGGGGAGCAGCACAACGGCCTGCCCAAAGCGAATGTGTTTCGCGTTTCCAAATCCCGTCGGGCGATGGGCGAGCGCCCCCGCATGCCGCCGCCCAAGCTGGCCTCTTTCCAAGATCGTAAGTTCACCGAAACCCCGGAATTCTTCAAAATGCTCGGCGTGCTCGCCCTGACCTTCTTTTTGGTCTTTGCGGTGGCCATGCCGGTGCTCTTCACCTCAGACCCGCCCCCCACTCGGGTTGAGCGCGTGCGTTGACGCGGGAGGCCTCGCCCCCCAAAATACCCCGGTGGAGGCCGTATCCGTGCAGTACATGAAAATCAAATCGGGGCTTGTTTGGGCAGGCCTGTGGTGGGCCTTGGTGCCGCACGCAAATGCCGTGATTGGTCCCTATCCCACCATTCGGGTGAAGGAGTTACCAGACCCTTTGCGCAGCGTCTGGGTGGAATTAAAGCCCGAGATGACACCCATGAGCCACTGCGCCGTGGCCTTTGACAGTCACACGGATGGCGAAAAAATGCTCATTCGCTGCTCCATTCACATCAAAATGTCCGCGGAAGGCGAGCGGCGTGCGATGCGCTATTGCGAGGAAAAGCGGGCCGAGAAAAATATCAAGGCGCCTTGCCGTCTGGTGCAGGAGTGAGAATAGCCGCTTTCGCCTGGAGTTTTTCCATCAGGCGCTGAGTCCCATCGGTGATATCCCTTGCGGCTTGGGCAAGGACATCCGAATCGTGGGCCAAGGCCGCGCGGGCATCGGCCACGTGCAAAATGCGCAGGAAATCATCCAGACCCTCGACTTTGAAATCGGGGTCTTGGGACAGGGTCATTTCTAACAGCGTTAAATATCCGAAAAAATAAATTCCAAAAAATAATGCTATTGCTGAATTTTCTGACAAATTAAATTTATCAATTTTTTCAATAAATAAATCCCGCATGGCCTGAATATTGACAATTTCGGCGGCGTCAAACCCGAATTCTTCGTGGAATTCAGATAAAACCAATTGCCAAAGGGCTTCTGAGGGCCTAGATTCACGGATGTCAGTCATGGTTATTGAAATTGGAACACAAACTTGGCATTTGAGGAAGTTAATTCCCAGAATATAAAAATGACACACTGCGATTATTCATTAGAATATTCACAATTCATATTCTTTTATTTATAGGAGTTCATTCCATGGCAAAAACAACGGTGGCCACACAACTCGCCCGCTTGCGCAAAGAGCGCGAAGCCCTTGAGCGCAAGGAAAAAGCCCTGTTGGCGAAAACCAACGACAAAGTGCTGGGCAAAATCGTGGCCCTCGCCAAGGAGGCGGGTTTGACGGCGGAAGACATTGCCAAGGCGATGCGGGGCACAGCGGGTGCAGGGCGCGCCAAGGCCAAAGCCGCCGGCGCCAAGAAGGGCCCGCTCGCGGGCAAGAAAGTCGCCCCTAAATACCGCAATCCGGCCGACCACAGCCAAACCTGGACCGGACGCGGTGTGGCGCCGGTCTGGGCCAAAGCGCTCAAGGATGCGGGCAAACTCGAGTCTGCTGCGATTTGATCTGCGGGAGCGATCGCGCCACGCCAGCGAGACCCGAAACACTTGGGGGGGCGCGGCGCGGCGCTAGGGGTTCACCTGAAGGCTTAGTGACGGCGTATCAGCAGGTCTGAGGCCAAGCTGTGCAGGGCGTCCCGGTGGCGTCCTGCGGGCAAGAGCGCCAGGGCTTCAAGCGCACGCGAGGCCTCGGCATGCGCGGCGGCGCGGGTTTGATCCAAGGCGCCTGTGCGCCGCACGACCGCCAGGATTTCACCCAATCGTGCGGTCTCGCCCCCCTCAATGGCCTCACGGATGAGCGTTTGCTCCTCGGGCGTGCCGCGTTGCATGGCGATGATGAGGGGCAGGGTGGTTTTGCCCTCGCGCAAATCGTCGCCCAGGTTTTTGCCAAGTTCGTTGGCGTCGCCGTCATAGTCCAGCACATCGTCAATGACTTGAAACGCTGTGCCCAAAGCTTGCCCATAGGTGGCGCAGGCCTCCTCCATGGCGGGGGCGCTGTGGCACAAAACGGCCGCCAGGCGGGTGCTGGCTTCGAAGAGTTTGGCCGTTTTGGAGCGTATGACCCGTAAATAGCCTGCCTCGTCCAAGCCCGCGTTGTGCATGTTCATGAGCTGCATGACCTCGCCTTCGGCGATCACATTGGTCGCGTCGGCCAAAATCTCCATCACGCGCATGCTTTGCGCGTCGACCATCATCTGAAAAGCGCGTGAGTAGAGGAAGTCACCCACGAGCACGCTCGCAGCATTCCCAAAGGATTGGTTGGCGGTCGGTCGACCCCGACGCAGGGTGGACTCGTCCACCACGTCGTCATGCAACAGGGTGGCGGTGTGAATGAATTCCACCACCGCGGCGAGGTTGTGGTGCTGGGTGCCCTGGTAACCAAGGGCGCCTGCCATGAGCAGCAGCAAGGCCGGGCGCACGCGCTTACCCCCCGCGGTGATGATGTACTGCGAGACCGTGCCCACCAGGGGAACGTCCGAGCTCAACCGTGCTTGGATGACCCGATCCACCATGGCCATGTCACCGGCGATGAGTTGGAGGGCGGAGGGGGTTGAGGACACAGGGCAAACCAAAGGTAGCAAAAAGCAGGATTCTATAGGGCGCTCCCGCGCCTTGTGCGCCCAGGGCCGAGTTTGTTGCGATCCGGACTAAAAAGTGTTATAGTCTCGGGCTTCCCTCAAAAATCCGTTTGGGGGAGTTTTTGGCTTTGCCAAATTGTCTCATTTGAGAGGTTCCTATGTACGCGGTCATAAAAACCGGTGGCAAACAATATCGTGTTGCTGCTGGCGAAAAAATCAAAGTAGAACAGATTGCTGCGGACGTTGGCCAAGAAATCGTGATCGATCAAGTGCTCGCCGTCGGCAACGGCGCCGAGCTCAAGGTGGGTACGCCCTTGGTGTCCGGTGCAACAGTGAAAGCCACCGTCGTGGCCCACGGCAAGCATGACAAAGTGCGCATTTTCAAAATGCGCCGTCGCAAGCACTATCAGAAGCGCCAAGGCCATCGCCAGCAGTTCACCGAGCTGCAGATTGCCTCGATCAACGCCTAAGGAGTTCACGACATGGCACAGAAAAAAGGCGGCGGCTCTACGCGAAACGGGCGCGATTCCAAGCCCAAAATGCTCGGCGTGAAGGTCTTTGGCGGTCAGCAAATTTCTGCTGGCGCCATCATCGTGCGCCAGCGCGGCACCAAGTTCCATCCGGGTGATAACGTGGGCGTGGGCAAAGACCACACCCTCTTCGCTTTGGTCGATGGCGAGGTGTCGTTCAGCACCAAAGGTGCGCTCAACAAGCACACCGTCAACGTCACGCCGGCAGCCTGAGGCAGCCTGCGTCTGGCCTAGTGCCCCAAGCCCCGCCTGGCGGGGCTTTGCTTTTTGCGCAGTGGCGCGTCCCCGACCTACACTCACGTCATGAAATTTGTCGACGAAGCCTTTATCGACATCGCCGCGGGCGATGGGGGGAACGGCTGCGTCTCGTTCCGCCATGAGAAGTACAAGGAGTTTGGTGGCCCGAACGGGGGGGATGGTGGTCGTGGCGGCCATGTCTATGCCGTGGCGGATGCGAGCCTCAACACCTTGGTGGACTACCGCTATGCCCGTCGCCACGAAGCCAAGCGCGGCCAGCATGGCATGGGATCGGACATGTTTGGCGCCGCGGGTGACGACATCACGCTCAAAATGCCTGTGGGCACCATCATCACCGATGCGGAAACAGGTGAAGTGCTCTACGAACTGCTCAAGCCCGGCGAGGTCATCCTCATTGCCAAGGGTGGCGATGGCGGCTTTGGCAATATGCGCTTCAAGAGCGCCATCAACCGGGCCCCGCGGCAAAAAACCCCAGGTTGGCCCGGCGAGCGCAAACACCTCAAACTCGAACTCAAGGTGTTGGCTGACGTGGGATTGCTCGGCATGCCCAATGCGGGCAAGTCCACGCTCATTGCGGCCATCTCCAACGCCCGCCCCAAAATTGCGGATTACCCCTTCACGACTTTGCACCCTAATTTGGGCGTGGTGCGGGTGGGCCCGTCGCAAAGTTTTGTGGTGGCCGATGTGCCGGGGCTCATTGAAGGGGCGGCCGAAGGGGCGGGTCTGGGGCATCAGTTTTTGCGCCATTTACAGCGCACCCGCTTACTTTTGCATTTGGTGGACATTGCCCCGTTTGACGAGGGGGTGGATCCGGTGGCACAAGCCCGTGCCATCGTGGCCGAACTCAAGAAGTTTGACAAGGCGCTCTACGACAAACCCCGCTGGCTGGTGCTCAACAAGCTCGACATGGTGCCCGCTGAGGCGCGCGACGCTGTGGTGAAGGATTTCGTCAAGCGTCTGCGCTACAAAGGGCCGGTGTTCCAGATTTCGGCGCTGACGCGCGAGGGTTGTGAGCCCCTGGTTCAGGCCATCTACCAGCACATTGCCGCAGAACATCAGGCCGAGCAGGGACCGGAGCACGCCGTGCGCGACCCCCGCTTTGAACCTCTCTCCGACGACTCATGACCGCATCCTCCACCCCTGTTCTGGCGCAAGCGCAGCGCATCGTGGTGAAAGTCGGCTCCAGCCTGGTCACCAACGATGGGCGTGGGCTGGACGAAGCCGCCATTGCCGAATGGAGCCGCCAACTCGCCGCCCTGGTCAAGGCCGGGCGGGAGGTCATCATGGTCTCGAGTGGCGCGATTGCCGAGGGCATGAAACGCCTGGGGTGGACGACCCGCCCCCATGAGTTGCATGCCTTACAGGCCGCCGCGGCCGTGGGGCAAATGGGCTTGGCGCAAATGTACGAGACCAAGTTGCGCGAAAACGGCCTAGGCAGCGCCCAAGTGCTGCTCACCCATGCCGATTTGGCCGATCGCGAGCGCTACCTCAACGCGCGCTCCACCTTGCTCACCCTGCTCGCCCATGGCGTGGTGCCGGTGATCAATGAGAACGACACCGTCGTCAACGACGAGATCAAGTTTGGCGACAACGATACCCTGGGGGCCCTGGTGGCCAACCTGGTGGAGGCCGATGCGCTGGTGATACTCACCGACCAAAAGGGCCTCTACAGTGCCGACCCGCGCAAAAACCCCGACGCGACGTTCGTGCACGAAGCCCGCGCGGGAGACCCCGCCCTAGAGGCGATGGCCGGAGGGGCCGGCAGTCACCTGGGCAAGGGGGGCATGATCACCAAAATCCTGGCCGCCAAGCGTGCCGCAGGATCTGGGGCTTCCACCGTGATTGCCTGGGGCCGCGAGCCCGCCGTGCTCTCGCGTTTGATTGCGGGAGAGTCCATCGGCACCTTGTTGGTGGCCCAAACCGCCAAGCAGCAAGCGCGCAAGCAATGGATGGCCGACCATCTGCAGCTGCGTGGCGCGGTCAGCATTGACGCCGGTGCGGTGCACAAACTGCGCCATGAAGGCAAGAGCTTGCTGCCCATTGGGATCACCGCCGTCGAAGGCGAGTTCTCCCGCGGCGAGGTGATCGCCATTCTCGACCCTGAGGGGCGGGAAATTGGTCGCGGCCTGGCCAATTACCCGGCACCGGAAGCACGGCGCTTGTGTCGCCGCGCGAGCAGCGACATTGAATCTTTGTTGGGCTATGTGGCCGAGCCCGAGATGGTGCACCGCGACAACTTGGTGCTCGCGCGCGATCCGTCGCTTTAATCTTGGGTGGTTTGCGGGGGCGTTTTTGCGCCTTCCAGATTGGCCTCCGCCCGAGGCCCACCCCGATCATGGTGGCGTCCCGCACCGCGCAAGTAGCGTGTGCGGTTTTCCATCCGGGGTAAAAACCGAGCGAGCTCGGTCAGGGCCATTTCGTACACCCCCCGCTTGAATTCCACCACCACATCCAAGGGCACCCAATAGTCGTTCCAGCGCCAGGCGTCGAATTCGGGGTGATCCGTGGCGCGCAGGTTCAGGTGATGGTCGGGCACGACCATCTGGAGCAAAAACCAGATTTGCTTTTGACCTTTGTAGAAGCCGCGCGCATCACGCCGGATGTAACGATCCGGCACCTCATAGCGCAACCAGTCGCGCGTGCGAGCGACGATTCGCACATGTTCAGGCGCAAGCCCGACCTCCTCGCGAAGTTCGCGGAACATGGCCTGCTCAGGGGATTCCCCGCGGTCAATGCCGCCTTGGGGAAACTGCCAACTGTGGGTGCGCAAGCGCTTACCCCAAAACACCTGGTTGCGTTGGTTGAGCAGGATGATGCCGACATTGGGCCTGAACCCCTCACGGTCGAGCATAATCAAACCTCAATTTTGTGTACT
>VEQC01000011.1 GCA_018883455.1 Limnohabitans sp.
GGCGCAAGCCTTTGCAGCCGAAGCGGGCATTCCGGTGCTCGCGGCCATTCCGGCCAACGAAGACATCCGCCGCAAGAGCGCGAGCTACGAAATCATCGGCAAGCCCGATGGCGTCTGGGGCAGCCTCTTTGCCGGACTGGCCGAGCAAGTGGCCATCGCACCACCGCTTCGACCCAAGCCCCTCACACAAGACGCGCTGCTCGGTCTCTTTGACAGCGACACCGTCGGCCGTGACGTGGTGCTTGAGCCCGCCAGCTCCGCCGACATGCTGGGTCATGTGCCTGAAGCCAAGCCCAGCTTCGAAGTGGTTTACGAAGAGGTCTGAGCATGAACGCCCGCATCATTCCGATCCAAAGCCAGCCCATCGAGGCGGTGGCGGCTGGCGCGTGCAGCGCCGGCGCCGACACCTTGCGCGCTGCGGCTGAAGCCGCCGGCCAATCGGAAATGCTCCAGCGCTACGCGGCCGACTACCCCACCACCGCTGGCCCGCATGACCAACCCCAGAGCATGTGCCCGGCATTTGGTTCGCTTCGCGTGGGCTTGCGCATGCGCCGCGTGGCCACCATGCTCTCCGGCTCCGCGTGCTGCGTCTACGGCCTGACGTTCACGTCGCACTTCTACGGCGCGCGCCGCAGTGTGGGGTATGTGCCCTTCAATTCCGAGACCTTGGTCACGGGCAAGCTGTTCGAAGACATTCGCGACGCCGTCCACGCCCAGGCCAACCCGCAAGACCTCGACGCCATCGTCGTCATCAACCTTTGCGTGCCCTCGGCCAGTGGCGTGCCGCTGCGCCTCTTGCCCCGCGAGATCAACGGCGTGCGCATCATTGGCATTGACGTGCCCGGCTTTGGCGTGCCCACGCACGCCGAGGCCAAAGACGTGCTCGCCGCCGCCATGATGCGCTATGCCAAAGAAGAAGTGCGCACCGGCCCGGTCCAAGCCCCGAAAGGCGGACGGCACGATCTGCCCACCATTGCGCTCTTGGGCGAGATGTTCCCAGCCGATCCCGTGGGCATCGACCAGCTCCTCGCCCCGATGGGCTTGGCGGTTGGCGCTGTGGTCCCGACGCGCGAGTGGCGCGAGCTCTACGCCGCGCTCGACAGCGTGGCCGTGGCCGCCATTCACCCCTTCTACACCGCCACGGTGCGGGAGTTCACCGACATCGGTCGCCCCGTCATCGGCTCCGCGCCCGTGGGGCTTGACGGCGTGCAAGATTGGCTCAAGTCCGTGGGCGATCGCTTGGGGATCGCCGCCGACAAAACCGCACAGGCGCGCAACCTCGCGCTTGGCGCCATGCGCCAGGCCTTGGGCGATCAACGCCTGGAGGGTCGCATCACCTTGAGCGGCTACGAGGGTTCGGAATTGTTGGTCGCGCGCCTCTTGGTCGAATGTGGCGCCGATTTGCGCTACGTTGGCTCGGCCTGTCCGGCCACCCCTTGGAACAGCACCGACATCGATTGGCTGCAGTCGCGCGGCGTGCACGTGCAGATGCGCGCGAGCCTGGAGCAAGACATCGCCGCGGTGGAAGAGTTCAAGCCGCACTTGGCGATCGGCACCACCCCCGTGGTGCAACACGCCAAGCAGCAGGCCATTCCCTCGCTTTACTTCACCAACCTGATCTCCGCGCGTCCGCTCATGGGTGTGGCCGGTGCGGGCTCGCTCATGCAAGTCGTGCGCAGCGCGATTGGCAACCAAGCGCGCTTTAACACCATGCGAGATTTCTTCACCGGGGTGGGGCAGGGCGATCAATCCGGCGTTTGGCAGGATGTGCCGCAAGCCCGTCCTGAGTTCCGCGCCGAAAACGCCCGCCAGGCCGAGCGCCAACGCGCCCGCCGTAAAGCCGAGGAGATGGGGGTATGAGCATGCCCAACTTCGTCCTCGATCACGACCGCGCCGGTGGTTACTGGGGCGCGGTGTATGTCTTTACCGCCCTCAAAGGCCTGCAAGTCGTGATCGACGGCCCGGTGGGTTGCGAGAACCTCCCCGTCACCAGTGTGTTGCACTACACCGACGCCTTGCCCCCACACGAGTTACCCATCGTGGTGACCGGCTTGGCCGAAGAGCAACTCGGTCGTGAAGGCACGGAAGGCGCCATGAAGCGTGCCCACGCCGCGCTCGATCCGCATTTGCCGGCGGTGGTTGTGACGGGTTCGATTGCCGAGATGATTGGCGGCGGCGTGGTGCCTGAGGGCACCCAATTACAGCGCTTCCTCGCCCGCACCATCGATGAAGACCAATGGCAGTGCGCCGATCGCGCCCTCTACTGGCTCTGGAAACAATACGGCGCGCGCAAAATCAAACCCGCGCGCGATCTCTCGGCCCTGCCCGAAGGATCCAAGCCCCGCGTCAATCTGATTGGCCCGGCCTACGGCACCTTCAACTCGGCGAGCGATCTGGCCGAAATGCGCCGTTTGGTCGAAGGCATTGGGGCCGAAGTCAATTTGGTCTTCCCGCTGGCCGCGCACATCACGGAAGTGCCCAAACTGGGGGACGCCGATGTCAACATCTGTCTCTACCGCGAGTTTGGCCGCGCCCTGTGCGAAGCGCTCGAGCGTCCTTACCTGCAAGCGCCCATTGGCATGCAGTCCACCACGCAGTTCCTGCGCACCTTGGGTGAGCTGCTGCACCTCGATCCCGAGCCCTTCATCGAGCGCGAGCGTCACACCACGCTCAAGCCCATTTGGGATCTCTGGCGCTCGGTGACGCAAGACTTCTTCTCCACCGCGAGCTTTGCCGTGGTGGCCACCGATACCTACACGCGCGGGCTGCGCCATTTCCTCGAAGACGAAATGGGACTGCCCTGCCGCTTTAGCATCTCGCGCACCGCGGGCACCAAGACCGACAACGCGCGCATCCGCGCGCTGTGTCAGAGCCAAACACCGCTCATTCTCTTTGGTAGCTACAACGAGCGCATGTATTTGAGTGAGGTCGCTGGGCGTAGCCCCATGCGCGCGGCCTTTATTCCCGCCTCTTTCCCCGGCAGCATCATTCGCCGCCACACGGGAACACCGTTCATGGGCTACAGCGGCGCGACTTACCTGGTGCAGGAAGTCTGCAACGCGTTGTTTGACGCCCTCTTTCACATTTTGCCTTTGGGCAGCGAGCTCGATCAGGTGGAACCCACCCATGCGCGCAGCCCCGCACGACAGCAGTGGCAGGACGAGGCCCAAGCGCTGTTGCGTCGGCTCGTGGCTGAGCAACCGGTCTTGGTCCAGATCTCTGCGGCCAAACAGTTGCGCGACCGCGCCGAACGCCTCTCGCGTGAAGGGGGAGAAGAAGAAGTACAGACCCGCCATGTCGAGCACGCTCGACAGGAGTTGGGATGGGGGGGCTCACATGAGCGCCCATAAGCAATCAATGCTGGTTCTCCATGGGGAGTCCAGTGACCGGATGTCGTGGCAGTTTGTCGCGGCTACCCAGATGCGCGGGTTGAGCGCATTGTGGGCCGTAAGGCCCCACTGAAGAAGGAGCAAGTATGTCAAATCGGACTTCCATTTCCGGTCTTACAGACGAAGAAGCTCAAGAGTTCCATCACTACTGGTCGCAGGGTTTTGTGGGCTTCACGGCAGTTGCCGTGTTGGCGCACATCCTCGTCTGGGCGTGGCGGCCTTGGCTGTAATCCATCCACTCACTTGAAGGGGTAACTGCGATGCAACACACCGAACCAATGAGCCCGGATCGCCCGCTAGCGGACGAATCCTACGCGTTCTGGACCATTTTTCTGCTTTCCTTTGGATTGCTCTACGTCATTGCCATGCTGGCCCGTGTGATTGGCATGCATTGGCGGGACTATCTGCCGGGTGCGGAGAGTGCGAGCAGCATGGGTGAGGGCGTGAAAGCCGCAGTCTATACCTTCATGTCCCACATTATTTAGGAGATTCATCATGTGGCGAATTTGGCGACTCTACGATCCTCTGCGAGCCATGGTGGTTCAAGGGATTTTCTTGTTTGGTTTGGCGGCAATGATTCATCTGATCTTGCTCAGCACAAACAAATTCAACTGGCTCGACGGTGCCAAGAAAGCCCCTGCGGCTTCGGCGCAAAACAGCCCAATGCCTGCACCGGTTCCCTCAGCCAAGTCCTGAGCGGCGCAAGCCTTTCCGCAGATGCTGTCTCCGGGCGTGGCGACCCGGCACAGCGTCTGTTTTGTGAATTTCATCGGAGGAGGTCAAAGCCATGGCCATGTTGAACTTTGAAAGAAAATACCGCGTCCGAGGCGGTACCTTGCTCGGCGGAGACCTGTTCGATTTCTGGGTGGGCCCTTTCTACGTCGGATTTTTCGGCGTCACCACCATCTTTTTCACTTTCCTGGGCACGGCGTTGATCCTTTGGGGTGCATCGCAGGGGCCTACATGGAATGTCTGGCAGATCAATATCGCGCCCCCCGACTTGTCCTACGGCTTGCGTTTCGCGCCGTTGCTCGAGGGCGGTTTGTGGCAGCTCATCACCGTCTGCGCGATTGGCGCATTTGGCTCATGGGCGATGCGCGAAGTCGAGATTTGTCGAAAACTGGGCATGGGCTACCACGTCCCGGTTGCGTTTAGCGTGGCCATTCTGGCCTACGTCACTTTGAATGTGGTGCGTCCCATTCTGATGGGCGCCTGGGGGCACGGCTTCCCGTATGGCATCTACAGCCATTTGGACTGGGTCTCCAACGTCGGGTACCAATACCTGCACTTTCACTACAACCCCGCCCACATGCTGGGGGTGAGTTTCTTCTTTGCCAGCACCTTTGCGCTGTCGCTGCACGGTGCGCTCATTCTCTCCTCGACCAACCCTGCGCCGGGTCACACCGTGCGCACGCCCGAGCATGAGGACACCTTCTTCCGCGATGTCGTGGGCTACTCCATCGGCACGCTGGGCATTCACCGCCTGGGCTTGTATCTGGCGCTCGCTGCCGTGCTCTTTAGTGCGCTGTGCATCGTGCTCAGTGGTCCCTTCTGGAGCCGTGGCTGGCCAGAGTGGTGGAGCTGGTGGCTCAACATGCCCATTTGGTCGCAGTGGCCAGTGAATTGAGCAGGAGACAAACATGGCTGATTACCAAAACCTTTTCACCACCGTGCAAGTCACTGGCCCCATTCACATGGGTGTCGAGCTCGGTCACGGCAATAGCCCTCGCACGGGCCAACCCCTGCTCAACTACTGGGCGGGCAAGATTGGCAACGCGCAGCTTGGCCCCATCTACCTCGGCGGCCTCGGGCTCGCCTCGCTCATTTGCGGCGTCTTTGCCACCACCATCATCGGCATGAACATGCTCGCCTCGGTGGACTACAGCCCGGTGCAATTCATTCGCCAGCTGTTTTGGCTCTCGCTGGAGCCACCTCCCGCCAGTTATGGGTTGAGCATCCCGCCGCTCAACCAGGGCGGCTGGTGGATCATCACCGGCCTCTTCCTCACGGCTTCGCTCTTTCTCTGGTGGGCGCGGACTTACCGACGCGCGCGCGAACTGGGTATGGGCACGCACGTGGCCTGGGCTTTCGCGGCGGCCATCTGGCTCTACCTGGTGCTCGGCCTTTTCCGCCCAGTGCTCATGGGCTCTTGGGGTGAGGCGGTGCCCTACGGCATCTTCCCGCACCTGGATTGGACGGCGGCGTTCTCGTTGCGCTACGGCAACTTGTTCTACAACCCCTTCCACGCGCTCTCGATCGCCTTCCTCTACGGCTCGGCATTGCTCTTTGCCATGCACGGCGCCACCATTCTGGCGGTAACCCGCTTTGGTGGTGAGCGTGAGATTGAACAGATCACCGATCGCGGCACCGCGAGCGAGCGCGCCGCCCTCTTCTGGCGTTGGACCATGGGCTTTAACGCCACCATGGAATCCATTCACCGCTGGGCTTGGTGGTTCGCCGTCTTGTGTCCGCTCACCGGTGGCATCGGCATCTTGCTGACCGGTACGGTGGTGGATAACTGGTACCTCTGGGCCGTCAAACACGGCGTTGCCCCTCCCTATCCGCAGGTCTTCCCGCCTGTGAGTGACCCCGCCTTGTTGCTAGGAGGCAAGCCATGAAACGCATGCTCGCTCTTTTGCTCAGCACGCTGGCCCTCGCGGCGTGCGAGCGCCCGCCGATGGACTCGGTGCAACACGGCTTCCGTGGCACCGGCATGGCCCAAATCTACAACCCCCGTGCCGTGGAAGCACAAGAGGCGCGCAACGAAGTGCCGCCAGCCCTTCCCGCTGCGCCCGACGAAGGTCCCAAGGCTGGCAAGCTTTACAAGAATGTCAAAGTCCTGGGCGACTTGAGCGGCGGACAGTTCACCCGCTTGATGGTGTCCATGACCACTTGGATCGCGCCCGAGCAAGGTTGTAACTACTGTCACAACCCGGCCAATTTCGCCGACGACTCGCTCTACACCAAGGTGGTCGCGCGGCGCATGATCGAGATGACGCGCTACATCAACAGCGATTGGAAGAACCACGTTGCCGAGACGGGCGTGACCTGCTACACCTGCCACCGCGGTCAGCCTGTGCCTGCGCAGGTCTGGTTCCGCAAGAAGGACGAACCTTACGGTTCGAACTTCATGGGGGACAAGGCAGGGCAGAACACTCCCGATCGTGACGTCAACCTCTCTTCCTTGCCCTACGACCCGTTCACTCCCTTCTTGCTGGGCAACGAAAACATCCGCGTCAATGGCAACACGGCCTTGCCAACGGGCAACCGTCAGTCGATCAAGCAGGCCGAATGGACCTACGGGCTCATGACGCACATGTCCCAAGGTTTGGGCGTGAACTGCACGTATTGCCACAACACCCGGGCGTTCGCGAACTGGGAGGGCAGTCCACCGCAGCGCGTGACGGCCTGGCATGGCATCCGCATGGCGCGCGATTTGAACAACGACTACATGGTGCCCCTCACCGAGCAGTTCCCCGCGCACCGCAAGGGCGAGCTGGGCGATGTGGCCAAAGTCAATTGCGGCACCTGCCACCAGGGCGCCTACAAACCGCTCTATGGCCGCTCCATGGTGGCGGACTTCCCCGAGCTCAAGGGCCCCTCGCCCGAGCGCGCCCAAGTCGCCAAGCGTTAAGGCAGGCCATGCAATCCCCCTCACCCCCCTTACTTTGGGATGATTGCCCGGCCTTGAGCCAGGGCCATCGGGGGGACGCATGTCCGTGACACCTGAGACCTTCCAGAACTTGCAAGCCCCCTTGACGGGGGTTGTGCTCGTCGTCCTGGTCGACTACCTGCGACAGCACCAAGGCTGGGGGTGGATGCGTCTGATTGCCGGGGCCTCCGCGTTTCGCCAGGTGCCCGGTTTGCGCTTTGTGAAGGTCATGGGCAGTGGACAGGGCGGAGGCTTTAGCCTGCGTCCCAGTCCGAGTCACCAAGGTTTGATTTGCAACTTTGCCAGCTGGTCCGAGGCCGCGCAGTTCTTGCAAAGCCCCCTCGTCAAGTCCGCCTGTGAGCGGGCTCGCGAGTGGTGGTACGGCATCTTTGCCGTGCAATCGGCTCGCGGCGAATGGGATCAACAAGCCTGGGCCGTGACCGATCCAGGTCTCATGGGCGCGCCCGGTGTGCCCGCTGCACATCCGCAAATGCTGGGTGTGCTCACCCGCGCGAGCATCCGACCGGCCAAGGCCGTGGCTTTTTGGCGTCACGCACCGGCGGCGCAATCCGAGCTCACCCACGCGGATGGCTGCAACCTCTCCATGGGTTTGGGTGAAGCGCCTTTGTTGCGTCAGTGCACCTTCAGCCTCTGGCGGGATACCGAGTGCATGACGCGCTACGCCCACCACAACGCCCATCAAACGGCCATTCAAGCCGCTTATCGGCACCAATTTTTCAACGAGTCTTTGTTTGTGCGCATGCAGCTGCTCTTCATGCGCGGGACTTGGACAGGGCAAGCATTCGAGTATGGTGCGGCCCTCGAACCGGAGCCAGCACATGACTGAGCGCGTCGTTATCGTCGGCGCGGGCATGGGGGGCTTAGTCAGCGCGCTGTTGCTCGCCCACCGCGGGGTAGAAGTCGTGGTGGTGGAATCCCACGCCACGGCGGGGGGCAAGATCCACACCATGAACACCGGCACCGCAGTGGTCGACGCCGGCCCCACGGTCATGACCATGCGCTGGGTGTTTGACGACATCATGCGCAGCGTGGGCACCCAACTGGATAAAGAGCTGCACCTCACGCCGCTGACCGTGCTGGCGCGCCATTTTTGGCCCGATGGTTCACACATGGATTTGTGCGCCGACCCGGAAGAAAGCGAAGCCGAAGTCGAGCGCTTGGCCGGCTCGATGGAGGCCGCACGCTTTCGCCGCTTCTGCGCGCGCGCGCGTGCCCTGCACGATAGCCTCGAAGGCCCCTTCATGCGCGGCGACACGCCGCACATGGCGCGCCTCATGGCACAACTGGGCCCCTCGGGCCTTGCCCAGCTCACGCAGCTCGGCCCCATGCGCTCGCTGTGGCAGCAACTCATGCGCGAGTTCAACGATCCGCGCTTGCGCCAGCTCTTTGGACGTTACGCCACCTATTGCGGCTCTTCGCCTTGGGAAGCCCCGGCCACCCTCATGCTCATCGCGCAAGTCGAGATGGACGGCGTCTGGAGCATTGACGGAGGCATGCAAACCCTGGCCGAAGTGTTGGTCTGGCTCGCGCAGCAACGCGGCGCGCGATTTGTGTTTGGCCAGAAATGCGAAGAGATTGTGGTGCGCCAAGACGAAGTCTATGGCGTGCGCTTGGCTTCGGGCGAATTGCTCGCCGCCTCCGCGGTGATTTACAACGGCGAGGTCGGTGCCTTGCGCGTGGGGGCGCTGGGGCGCAGCGTTCAGCGTGCTGTGCCCTCGCAAAAGCCACCGCCTTCGCTCTCGGCCCTGACTTGGGGGCTGCATACGCCGCGCCAAGACTTGGCGCTCGACCGTCACAACGTGTTCTTCCAAGACGACTACGCGAGTGAGTTCGAGGATATTTTTGACGCTCAGCGTTTACCCCGCACGCCCACCGTTTATGTGTGTGCGCAGGACCGGCCACAGGCCGATCTGCAGGAGCCGCGCGAGCGTTTGTTTTGTCTAGTCAACGCACCGGCCTGGGGCGACCAGCCTGCCGACCCCGGGGAGATCGACCAATGCGAGCAAACCAGTTTCGAATTCCTGCAACGCATGGGCTTGAACTTGCACCAGGCGGCGCGCACGCGCACCACGCCGCAGCAGTTTCACCAGCGCTTTCCGCACTCGGCGGGGGCGCTCTATGGCCAGGCCACGCATGGCTGGATGAGCATCTTCTCGCGCCCGGGCGCGCGCACGCCAGTCAAGGGCCTGTATCTAGCGGGTGGGGGCGTGCATCCGGGACCGGGCGTGCCGATGGCGGCGCTCTCGGGTATCAAGGCGGCCGAGGCCGTGCTGGCGAACCTCGCTTCGACCAGCCGGTCCCGCCCGGGGGTTACCTCTGGTGGTATGTCGATGCCATGAGTGACGATCAGCAACACGGCTTGACCCTCATTGCCTTTGTGGGCAGTGTGTTCTCCCCGTATTACCGCTGGGCGCACCGTAAGGGTCGGGGCGATCCCGAAAACCATTGTGCGCTCAATGTGGCCCTCTATGGTCGCGGTGCACGACGCTGGACCATGACCGAGCGCGGACGGCGTCATTGCCAGCGCGACAGCTCCCGCTTTGAGATTGGTCCGAGCCGCCTCGACTGGGACGGCCAATGTCTGCATGTGCGGATTGACGAAGTCGGCGTGCCCCTGCCGCGTGCGGTCCGGGGCCATATTCGCATCTGGCCGCAACAACTCTTTACCCAAATCGAGACCTTGGACGCCGCCGGCCGCCATCGCTGGGGGCCCATCGCCCCGCAAGCCCGGGTGGAAGTCGATTTGGAGCAACCCGGTTTGCGCTGGCAAGGACAGGCCTACATCGACTCCAACGAGGGCGACGAACCCATCGATCAGGGTTTTGACCACTGGGATTGGTCACGCACGCTGTGGCCCGATGGCAGTACCGAAGTCACCTATGACATGCAATGGCGCGATCGGCCCGAGCGGCTCCTGCGCTTGCGCTACCGCACCGACGGCGAAATTGAGCCGCTTGCACCCACCCCCACCCAGTCTCTGCCCCGCACGGCCTGGGGCATTGCGCGCCGCATGCGCAGCGAAGAAGCGGTGGGTGTGCACGAACAACTGGAAGACACCCCCTTTTATCAGCGTTGCCTGCTCGCGCGGCGCGTGGACCAAAAGCCCGCGCTCGCCTTTCACGAAACGCTGTCCATTCCGCGCCTCGTCTCCCCCATCGTTCAGGGCATGTTGCCCTTTCGCATGCCGAGGCGCGCATGAATCGCCTGTGCCGCTCCACCTGCTGCACAGCAACCGAGTTCAGGGCTTGTTTGGCCCCGAATGCCCTCGTGCGGGCTCAGCACGGACTCTTCTTGCAAGGAGAAGCCTATGTCTGATAAAGACAAAGTGTGGCCAACCGGTTTAACCGAGGCCGAATCGGAGGAGATCCATCGGCATCTCATCCAGGGCACGCAGATTTTCGGCATGATTGCCGCATTCGCCCATCTGCTGGCCTACATCTACTCACCTTGGCTGAAGTAAAGGGGACAAACCATGATCTACGGAAAAATTTGGTGTGTCGTCAAGCCGCAAGTCGGTGTGCCCATTTTCTTGGGTGCCGTGGCTGTGGCTTCCTTTTGCGTTCACCTGGCCTTGGTGACGAACACGACTTGGATCAAAGCCTACCTTAACGGGGGTGCGAAAGCGCCGGCTGCGATGTCCCAAGCCGCTGATCCGCCGAAGAAGTAACGCTTTGGACGGAAACCTTCCGGACAGGCCCAGCCTGTCCGGATTTCCAAACACGCCTCCAAAATCGCGATGAACTCGTCGAGCCGTTTGCGCCATACCTGGATCCAATGGGGTATGCGCCTCATGCCGTTTGCCGATGCCGCAAGCGCTGATCTACCGCTCTCGCGCCTCTTTCGCCTCTCGCTTTTTCAGATCTCCGTGGGCATGGCCGTGGTGCTGCTCGTGGGCACCCTCAACCGGGTGATGATCGTCGAACTCAAGGTGCCCACCACGCTGGTCGCGCTCATGGTGGGGATGCCTCTTCTCTTCGCGCCGCTGCGCGCCCTCATCGGTTTTCGCTCCGACCACCACCGCTCCGAGTTGGGTTGGCGCCGTGTGCCCTACATTTGGATGGGCACCCTCATGCAGTTTGGCGGCTTTGCCATCATGCCCTTTGCCTTGCTCGTCCTTGCAGGCTGGGGCGAATCGCAACAGGCTCCGCTGTGGGTGGGGCAACTCGCCACCGCGGGCGCATTTTTGTTGGTGGGGGTGGGCATGCACACCACCCAAACCGTGGGCTTGGCCCTCGCCACGGATCTCGCACCGCCGGAGAAGCAGCCCAGTGTGGTGGGCTTCATGTACGTCATGATGATGGTGGGCATGATCGGATGCGCCTTGCTCTTTGGCGATTTGCTCACCGATTTCAGTCCCGCCCGTTTGGTGCAAGTGGTGCAGGCTGCGGCGCTGCTGACGCTGGTCTTAAACGTCACCGCCTTGTGGAAGCAAGAGGCGCGCTCGCGCCAGCGCCGCCCGGGCGGGGCCGCCTCCGACCCCAGCTTCCGCGAATCGTGGCGCACCTTCATGCAAGGCGACCATGCCTTGCGCCGCTTGATCGTGGTGGGTTTTGGCACCTTGGCCTTCAGCATGGAAGATGTCTTGCTGGAACCCTATGGGGGTGAGATCTTGCAATTGAGCGTGGCTAACACCACGATGCTCACCGCCACGCTGGCCTTTGGCAGCTTATTGGGCTTTGTGGGGGCGTCGCACTTGCTCAGCCGTGGAGCCGACCCCTACCGCATGGCGGCCTGGGGGTGTTGGGCGGGCTTGCCCGGCTTTGCCTTGCTCATTGGCGCCGCCGGCCTGGGTGACGCCTGGCTCGTTTTCAGCGCGGGCACCTTTCTCATTGGCTTGGGGACAGGGCTCTTCGGGCACGGCACCCTCACCGCCACCATGAACCGGGCGCCGGCCGACCAGGCCGGCTTGGCCATGGGGGCTTGGGGCGCGGTGCAAGCGACTTCGGCCGGTCTGGCCCTGGTTCTCGGGGGGGTGTTGCGCGATGCCATGGCCGCAATCTCGACAGCCTCCACGGGGTATTGGTTTGTCTATAGCATCGAGTTCTTGTTACTGGTGTGCACCTTATGGGCCATGCGGCCCTTGTGGGCCGCCCGTCGCGTGCTCACCTCTGCCGGTCGTTCAACTTAGGAGTCCTGTATGGAACTCAAATACATTTTCATCATCATGTACGTGGTCTTTTGCCTGTTCCTACTGGCGAACTGGTTCAACCGTCCGCGTCGCTAAACCGCTACCCTGACCCCGCTTGACCTGTTCGCGACGCTCGAGCAGGTCCAGCACCCACGCCACCCGCTGCGGCATGCTGCGGTTGGGAAAGTAGCCGCTGTTGCGGCTGGCGTGGTCGTCGTGGCGCACGCACGCCTCGACCAGTCCCGCCACGGCGGGCAAGGGCGGCACCAAGGTCTCGGCCGTCCGAATCCATCCGCACTGCGTCCAGGCCGACGCGAGCAGCACCAATTTGCGCGCCGTGCTCACCACGGTCCGGTGGCCGACCGAATCCAGGCCTTGTCGGCGCAGTTGGTGGCCGATTTCCGCATAAATCAAACTCGCCGCGCATATGGCGGCACGGCAATCTGGGGGCAAACCCGCAATGCCGTGTTGCGCTTGGCGGTAGAGGCGATCGGCTTCATCCAGCAAACGTGCCACCACCGACTTGAGCGCTGCATTGCAGACGGGCTGTGCAAGCCATGCGTCGGGGTCGAGTCCGGCCTCGCGCAACCAGGCGCGCGGGAGGTACAAGCGGGCGATTTGCGCATCCGCCCCCACGTCGCGGGCAATGTTGGTGAGTTGCATGGCCACGCCCAATTCACAGGCCCGCGCGAGCGTGGTCGCGTCCCGTGGTCCCATGATCCAGCACATCATCGCCCCGACACTGCCGGCCACCCGCGTGGCGTAGTCGTGTACCTCTGGCAGGGTTTCGTAGCGTCGGCCCTGAGCGTCCCAGGCGAAGCCCTCAATCAAGGCATCGACCAACTCCCGCGGCAAGTCCGTTTGCTGCACCACCAGGCTCAAGGCATGGTCTTCCAAATGGTCTTGCGGCGTGCCTGCATAGAGGGCATCCACGCGCGCGCGCAATTGCGCGAGCGGTGCGGTGCCCGCAGGCGCCTCGTCCACCAAGTCGTCGGCCACGCGGCAAAACGCATACAAGGCGATGGCGCAGGCCCGCACGCGCGGGGGTAACAAGCGGCTCGCCGCAAAAAACGTTTTCGAGCCCCCTTGCATCATGGCGATGCAGGCTTGCAAATCGGGGGTGTCGAGGCTGGGATCAAGCGTGGACATGGGGAATCACTTTCTCCAAGGCCTTGGCCGACATCAACACGCCCGGCACGCCGGCCCCCGGGTGCGTTCCCGCCCCCACCATGTAGAGGCCTTTGACATCTTCGCTGCGGTTGTGAGGCCGGAACCAGGCGCTCTGCCACAACACGGGTTCGAGGCCAAAGCCCGCGCCCTTGAACGACCACAGCCGGTCCTGAAAGTCTTGCGGCGTCATCACGTGCGAGCTCACCACCGCGTCTTCCAAGCCCGGTAGCACCGTCTCTGACAAGCGACGGGCAATCGCCGCACGCATGCGCTCGCTCTCCACGGCCCAATCGGTCCCACTGTCGAGGTGAGGGACGGGGGCGAGGGCATAAAAGGTGTCGCAGCCGGGGGGCGCCAGGCTCGGGTCCGTGGCGGTGGGGCGATGTAAGTAGAGGCTGAAATCGGGCGCGAGCACATGACGCTTGAAAATATCTTCCAGCAGCTCGCGGTAACGCGGCCCGAGCACCATCATGTGGTGTGGCACGTCGTTGTAGCGTCGCTTGGTGCCAAAGTACCACACGAACAAGCCCATGGAATAGCGCCCGCGCTCGATGCGACGGTCCTTCCAGTGGCGGCGGTGTTCGGGGGCCACCAAGTGGCGGTAAGTCCAGGCGGTGTCGCCATTGCTCACCACCAAGTCTGCGGGGACGAACTCGCCATCGGCGAGCTCCACCCCGCGCGCGCGGCCATCGGCGATCCGGATTTGGGTGACCGGCGTGTTGAGGTGAATCGGCACGCCACGGCCTTCGAGCAATCCCACCATGCCCCGCACAATCGAGCCCGTCCCGCCCATGGCCGAGTGCACGCCCCAGGTGCGCTCCAAGTCATTCACCAAGGCGTATGCGGCCGTCACGGCAAAGGGGTTGCCGCCAATGAGCAGGGGGTGAAAACTCATCACCGTGCGCAAGCGCTCATCGCGCATGTGGCGCGCCACTTGGGAGTGAATCGTGCGCCAGGCGCCCATGCGCAGGAAGCCGGGAATGGCGGCGAGCAAATCCGTGAAGCGGTCAAAAGGCTTGTCGCCCATGCCCTCAAAGCCGAGCACCCGACAGTGCCGGCAGACTTCCAGGAAACGCAGGTAGCCGGGCAAATCATCCGGTGAGAAGCGCGCCACCTCGGCTTTCATGTGCTCAAGATCGCCGTTGTAATCGAAGTGGCTGCCATCGTCAAAACGCACCCGATAAAACGGATCCATTGGCACGAGTTGTACATCGTCTTCAAAGCGCTTGCCGCACATCGCCCAGAGCTCTTCAAGCAAAAAGGGCACGGTGATGATGGTCGGTCCCGCGTCAAACTTAAAGCCGTCGCGCTCCCACACATAGGCCCGCCCACCGGGCTTGTCGAGCTTGTCGTAAATGCGAACGTCATAGCCCTTGACACTCAGGCGGATGGCCGCGGCCAAGCCGCCAAAGCCACTGCCAATGACCACCGCCACGGGGCGCTTGCGCCCATCGCTGCGGGTGGGCGGGGGCCCGACATATCCAGTCGGGTCAGCAGCGAAGGCGTTCATGGGGGTGCCGTTTCAAAAAGTTTACTTGCCTTGCCAGGGCACCACAGGGGGATCGAGTTGGGGTTCGGCCAGCACCAGCGGTTTGTGCAAGGCCCAGCCCCAGAGTTTTTCCAACGGCCAGGGCAACACCATCACGATGTGCTCCACAATGCCCAAGCCCAACAAACAGGCGAGCAACATCCAGCCCGTGCTCACTTCCACCGAGCCCGTGCTGGCCGCCCAAATCAGCCAGCCCCAGACCGAGCTGGCGCCCGCGAGCGAGAGGGCAAAGCCCAGGCCGGGTCGCGCCACGCGAAAATAGCTCGCCAGATACGTCAGTTGCGGGGGCAGGTATTGCGCGCCGTGCAAGGGCACGCCCCAGAACAGATTGAGTTTGGCGCTCAGGCGCATGCACCAGAGCAAGGAGAAGGTGCACAGTGCCACATGATTGGGCTGACCCGTTTGCAAGGCCCAGAGCACCACGAAGTTGGCGAGCAAGGCCAGTTCGTGCCAAAGCAGGGCCGCCACCGCTTCGCGCCAGCGTTGCCAGCCGCGCGCTCCGGGCGTCATGGCGCTGCGGCGTGGGCCGCTCAACCAGCCCGAGAGAAAGGCCAGCTCGTGCCAGCCCCACATCACGATCACGCTGGCAAAGCCCAGATAGTCCTGCCAAGCGCCCGTCTGGCGCATGCTCTCATGCGCGGCCCACAGACTCATGACCAGTAGCAGGCTGGCCGCCGCAAGGCTCCAGCGCATCAAGCCCGGGCGCTGACGGTCGAGCCACAGGATCAATCCGGTGCCAAACCACCAGCACACCGTGGCAAAGACCACGGCCAAGAGTCCTTCATTCACCATGTGGGGCGCAGTCGGGGTTCGGCCAACACCGCTTGGGTCTTGACGGGCACAAAGTACAAGCGCGTGAACGCCACCAAAGCCCGGCCCGCGTGCCAAGCACGCTGCAGGTTGCCCACCAAGCCACCACGATCCTTGGCCGCTTCATGGGCCCTGGCAATTTGCAGGAGGTGCTCCAGACCTGAGCGGAACTCGGGGTGGTCAATGTCCAGCGCAATCGGGAAGACTTGTTCAGTGATCGTATTGGTGATGCGAAACACCTCGTAGTCGTAGGCGGCGGCTTCCAAGCCCATGGCATTGTGCAAGATGGGGCGTTGGTGGTCACGCACATACATCGTGGCGTAAACCGCCAACAGGAAAAAGCGGATCAACCACAGGTTCATGCCGCGCAGCAAATCGGGGTTGGCGCGCATGATCAGGGCGAAGGATTCGCCATGACGGAACTCATCGTTGCACCAGCGCTCAAACCAGCGGAAGATGGGGTGAAAGCGCAACTCGGGGTGGCGTTCGAGCTGGCGGTAAATCGTGATGTAGCGTGCGTAGCCAATTTTTTCCGAGAGGTACGTGGCGTAAATGATGTACTTGGGCTTGAAGTAGGTGTAGTGCTTGTTGCGCTTGAGTTCGCCCAAGTCAATGTTCAAGCCAAAGTCGCGCAGCGATTGGTTGATAAAGCCCGCGTGGCGCGATTCATCGCGCGCCATGAAGGTCATGAGCTGTTGGATATCTGGGTTTTCGATTTTCTTGCGAATCTCGTTGTAGAGAATGCACCCTGAGAACTCCGAGGTTAGCGAACTCACAAAGAAATCGAACAATTCTTGGCGCAACTCTGGGCTCCACTTGGCCATGGCCGCGCTCAGCTCATCTTGAAAGGCTTCATCGCGCTGGAAGTGGTCGTGGTTGTTATCGCCTTCGTACTCTTGCATCATGGCGTCCCACTGGCTGCGCATGCCTTCGACCGAAATGCGGTCAAACGCATCGAAATCGGTGGTGTAAAAGCGCGGGCTCAGCATGGTGCTTTGGCGGGCGCGTTCGTTGGCGTCATCGCGGCTGTCAATGGTGTGGGTGTGGGCGGGGGTGTTCATGGTGAACTCCTAGGAGAGGCGGAAACAAGGGGAGAAAAGACGGCTTTGTTACTGGGGCCGAATGAACCCAGGTCAATCTGTAATTGGGTGCTCGGATCAAAAAGAACCAAGCGATCGTCGTCATAGCGGCGCAGTAGCACGGGGGGCGCCTCGTCCACGCCATGGCGGCGACGCTCGCGGGCGAGCGCGCGCAGCGTGCCCCGCAAAAAACCTTGCTCGCCGGTAAAGCGCGCAAGGGGTTCGCCTCGCGTGGCTTCTTTCACTTCAACGGAACCATCCGCGCTGTCACGAAAATGCAGCGCCACTTCTTGTTGCACGCGGGCGGTGGGAGCGTCGCTCGGCAATCCTTGCCAGCGAGCCCAGCCCACCAAGCCCAGCACGGCAACGAGGCCGAGTGCGACACCGCGCATCAGCCGCGTCGTGCTGTCGGGGGACGCGTGCAGGGTGCTCACGCGCTCACCCCTTGCCATTGCGGCGGGTTGCTCACGCTCGCGCGCTCGCTGGGCGCCGCCGATTGTTGGGCCGTCCAAGCCTTTTGCAGAATACGGGCCACGGCTTCACCCTCGCGCACACACCGCAAGGTTGGCTGCGGATGGCGTAACTCCCAAGCCCGCTGGTGCGGCCAGAGGTGGAACCAACCAATGCGGTCGCCTTCGGGCAATTGCAAGGCAATGTCCGCACGGCCACGGCCGAGTTGGCGCACATCGGCGTTGCGAATGCAGCGCAGCGGCAAATTAAAGGTGAGGCTCAGCACAATTCCCACCCGCATCACCAAGCGTTTGTCGGTGAGGGTGTAGAGCGTGGTGGCGGCCGACCACCAAGCCACCACCCCGATGAGGCACAAGGCGCATATCGAGAGCGTGGTGAAACGCATGAGGTCAAAGAAGGTTTCCACCGCGTCCACCCCATCGGCCTGATGGCTGTACATCTGCCAGGCCAGCATGATGAGGAAATAAATCGCCAGTTTGCGCACATGAAACGCGTGCACCGCCAGAGCGGCCCAGTCGGGCCGGCCTTGCCAGAGGATTTTTTCGCCAGGGGGCAGCGGCTCGGGCAAGCCCGGCGCCGCCTCCCACTCATGCTCGTGGGTGGCTTTCACAGCAGCGGCTCCTGACGATCCGCCGTGGCGTACAACGTCCCTGCGCCGTAGCAAGCGCAGATCTTCTCTTCTTCGAGCAGGGTGATTTCCTCGGTGGAGCGCGTTTGCGGCACGTCCGCAAACTGCGCGCCCAGCAAGGCTTGCACATACACCCCGTCACGCTTGATGCGTGAGAAGGTCATGGGCAAGAGGCGACGTCCACCGCTGGCGAGTTCCACTTCGAGGTAGCGGAACATCATCTCCATGCGGTCCACCCACAGGTCGACCACTTGACCCGCCACCGCGCCGTCAGCGCCGTACACCGAGAGGCCACGGGGGTCCACATCGCGCTTGGCCACACCGTGCTCAGGCGAGGTGCGCAACGGCACGATCTTGGCATGGCCTTCCATGTCGCGGTCAGGCACATCGGCACGCGCGGCCCAGGCCCCAGGACCCACGCCGGCGAGCAAGGGGTTGCCCACGGGTTCAATGGGAGCGCCATTCCAGCCGTGCATGGGGGTGGCACTGTATTGGCCATCCGGGCGTTGCAGATCCGGGCTCGTGCTCACGTGCCCATCGGGATGGGTGAACGTTTTGGCAGCGGGCACCGGGGGCCAGCCTTCTTGGTGAGGTCCGTTGGGCCGGCCCGATTCCATCGGGTAGCCCTCGCGGTGATTCTCGCGAAGGAGGTAGTAAATCAATCCGGCAAAAAATAGCCAGAAGAGGTAGAGGACGATTTGCGCAACGTCCACATATTGCGTGATGGCACCAGTTTCCATGGTTATTCTCCTTTAGCAAGCACCGATATCAGCTGGGGAACTCGGCCAAACCCAGGCCTTGGCCTGCGGTTTGGGACATCTCAAACGGTCGCCGCAACATGGGCCCCAAGGCCACCAGCACGACGAACAACAAATACATTTCCAAGTGGTAGACGAAGCTATACCCCGTCACGGGTGACTGCAGGACCTCGCCCAGCCAGCCGTTGCGCGCGAGCACATCCACACCATCGCGGAGGGCTGCGCCCGCGGCCATGCCCAGGCCAGCCGCGGTGGCCTGCACCGCGCCCCAGGCGCCCAACACCAAGCCACCGGCGTGCGTATGGCTGTAGGACATGGCCGTCACCAACATGCCCACCGCGAACAAGCCGCCCCCAAAGCCCACCCCAGCTGCGCCCAAACGAAACAGGTTCGGGGCTTCCAGTGGGGCCGAAAAAATCACGGCGATGAAGGCCGCCACGCCCATGAGCACGCCCAGGCTGGCCAAGCGGCAAGCGTGCAGACCACGCCCAAGCCATTGCGCGGCGCAGAAAAAGGCGATCAGCGCCCCCCCCGCGCTCAGGGCCGTGAGTCCGCTCGTGTGGCCCACATCCAAGCCCAGCACTTGCGCGCCATAGGGCTCGAGCACGATGTCTTGCATGCTGAAGGCAAAGCTGCCCAGCGCCACCGTCCAAAGGAAGCGCCGCATGAGCGGCTCTTGCATGAGTTCTTGCCAGTGGCGACCAAAGCCACCGGCTTCTCGGGCGCCGCGCTTGGCCTGTCGGGCTTCTTGCTTCCAAAGGGCTGTGAGGTTCAGGGCCAAGACGCACACGGCCGAGCCTTGTATCACTTGAATCAGGCGCACCGAGCTGAAGTCCGAGAGCAGCTGGCCATAGATGCCGCTGCTCACCATCATGCCCAGCAACAGCATGGTGTAGAGCAAGGCCACCACGCGCGGGCGTTTTTCCGGGGAGGCAAGGTCGTTGGCCAGGGCCATGCCCGCGGTTTGTGTCACCTGCATGCCTGCCCCCACCAGCAAAAAGGCCAAGCAAGCCCCGATTTGACCGATCCACAACGAACTCCCCTCGCCCTCGGAGAGCAGCAAGAGCGCGAAGGGCAGAATCGCGAGCCCCCCAAAGAGCAAGAGGCTTCCCAGCCATAAATAGGGAATGCGGCGCAGGCCCAGCGCAGAGGGATGGGTATCGCTGCGGTAACCAATGAGCGCTCGCATCGGCGCGAACACCATGGGCAACGCTACGGCCAGGGCCACCCACCAAGCGGCCACGCCCAATTCGACAATCATCACCCGGTTGAGCGTGCCCACCAGCAAGGCCGTAGCCATGCCAATGACCGCCTGAAACAGCGAGAGGCGCAACAAGCGCGGCAAGGGCAGTCCCGGCGAAGCCGCATCGGCAAAGGGCATCACCCGGGTGCTATATGCAGACACCCAGCGGGGGACAGGGACCGACCACTTTTTCATCGGCCCCACTCCCAGGCCTGTGAGGTGTAGAAGCCATGCGCCACGCGCACGCTGCGCAGCGGCTGCCAGCCCTGCGGGTGCAGGTGCGTGTGCAACGCCAGGTGCAAGCGTTGTTGCGCGATGGGTTCGAGCGCAGGTGAGCGCTCGCCACGCGGAAAGAGTCGGCCCACACGGTGCATCGCGGCCAGCAAGGGTGTGCGCGGGGCGAAGGTAAAGAGCATGGAGTGGCGTGTGCGCCGCCCCAGTTGGGCCAGCGCGTCGGCCACCTGCTCGCAGGGGTAGTGGATGAGCGAATCCATCGCCACCACATGGTCAAACTCGCCCAGCGCCACATCGAGCATGTCGCCCGAGCGGAAATCCACGCGCGCGGCGAGCTCGGGGTGTTGCTCTTGCATGCGCTGCGCGGCCAAGCCCACCAGGGTGGGGGAGAGGTCAATGGCCACCACTTGCGCGCCGCGTGCGGCGGCTTCCAAGGCCAGCGCTCCGGTGCCGCAACCGGCATCGAGCAAGCGCAAGCCTTGCATGTTCGCAGGCAGCCAATCGAGCAGATGCTCGCGCATGCGCGTGCGACCCTCCCGCACCGTGTGGCGGATATAACCCAGCGGCTCCTGCGAGGTCAGGCGCGCCCAGGCTTGGGCGGCGGTGCGATCAAAGTAATGCTCGATCTGCTCGCGGCGGTGTTCGTAGGCGTTCGTTTGCATCAATCAAATCCCAGCAAATCAAAAATGTCGCGGTCTTTCAGCGGCACCGAGGGCAGGGGGTCGGAGCCCGCCCACAGTTGCGCGGCCAGACGCAGGTATTCCTGCTGCACGGCTTCGAGCGCGGGTGACGCCTCCATCTCAAAGATCGTGCATTTGTTCAAGCGGCTGCGGCGGATCTCATCGAGCATGGGGAAGTGCGCCAGGGTTTTGAGGCCTGCTTGTTGGTTGAATTTGTCGATCTGGTCGGTCGCGTCGCTGCGGTTGGCGATCACACCGCCCAAGCGCACGTTGTAGTTCTTGGACTTCGCGCCAATCGCCTGCACGATACGGTTCATCGCGAAAATCGAATCAAAGTCGTTGGCCGTCACGATCAGCGCGCGGTCGGCGTGTTGCAGCGGTGCGGCAAAGCCGCCGCACACCACATCGCCCAGCACATCAAAAATCACCACGTCGGTGTCTTCCAACAGGTGATGCTCTTTGAGCAGCTTGACCGTCTGGCCCACCACATAGCCCCCACAGCCCGTGCCCGCCGGAGGGCCGCCGGCCTCCACGCACATCACGCCGTTGTAGCCCGGAAACACAAAGTCCTCCACGCGCAGCTCCTCGGCGTGGAAATCCACCCCTTCGAGGGCGTCGATCACGGTCGGGATGAGTTTCTTGGTCAGGGTGAAGGTCGAGTCGTGCTTGGGGTCGCAGCCAATTTGCACTACCCGCTTGCCCAACTTGCTAAACGCCACCGAGAGGTTGGAGGAGGTCGTGCTCTTGCCAATGCCCCCCTTGCCGTAGACGGCAAACACTTTGGCGGTGCCGATCTTCACGCTCGGGTCGAGGTGCACCTGCACGCTGCCTTCGCCATCTTCGCCTTTGCGGCGGATGTCGGAGACGTTCACGCGCGATACTTCCATCAGAGATTGGTTCATGCGGGGAGTCCTTCCTGGATACCTTCCATACGGTCTTCGAGATCAGCGCCAGCCTGTTGCAAGGCCGCCAGCGTCTGGGCATCGGGTTGCCAGAACTGGCGACGCGAGGCTTCGAGCAGGCGGTTGGCAAACTTGGCCGATGCTGCGGGGTTCAGACGCGCCATGCGCTCGCGCATGTCCGGGTCCAGAATAAAAATTTGGGCCAGCTGCTGGTACACCCAGGGCTGAATCTGGCCGGTCGTGGCCGACCAGCCCATGGTGTTGGTGAGGTGCGCTTCGATGTGACGCACCCCTTCGTAGCCATGCTGGAGCATGCTCTCGTGCCACTTGGGGTTGAGCATGCGCGTGCGGGTCTCGAGCGCCACCTGCTCGCTCAGGCTGCGCACCACGCCTTCGCTTTGCGTTTGGTCGCCGATGTACACCGACGGCGCGCTCGCCTCACTGCCCTGGGTGCGGTGCTTGGCTTGCAGCACGGCGCGGCTGATGCCCCCGAGGGTGTCAAAGTAGGTGTCGATGCTCGTCACCCCAAGCTCCACCGAATCCACGTTCTGATAAGTCAGTGAGACGTTCGAGAGCACGCTCTGGAGGAGGGCGTTGTGGCGAATCGGTTGGCCTTCGCAGCCGTAGGCAAAGCCTTTGCGTTGGGTGAAAGCGTTGGCGAGTTCGTCTTCGTCTTCCCAGCATCCGCTGTCTACCAGGTGGTTCACGTTGGCGCCATAGGCACCCTCGGCGTTGCCGAACACGCGCAACGCGGCGGTCTCCAAATCCACACCCTCGCTGGCCATGAAGTCCAGCACGTGCTTGCGCACGTAGTTTTGCGAGACGTCCTCTTCGGCGCGCGCGGCGAGCAAGGCGGCTTCGGCCAAAAGTCGAATTTGCATGGGCAACAAGTCGCGGAAGATGCCCGAGAGCGTGATCACCACGTCAATGCGGGGGCGGCCCAAGGCTTCGAGCGGAATCAACTCTGCCCCAGCCAAGCGGCCATAGCCGTCAAAGCGCGGTCGCGCGCCCATCAGGGCCAGGGCTTGTGCGAGCGGGCCGCCCTCGGATTTGAGGTTGTCGGTACCCCAGAGCACCATCGCCACTGTCTCGGGCAGTCCCTGGCCATCGCTCGCATAGCGCTCAAGCAAACGCGCCACTTGGCGCTCACCATCGCGCACCGCGAAAGCCGTGGGCATGCGGAAGGGGTCGAGCCCGTGCAAATTGCGCCCCGTGGGCAAGACCTGGGGGTTGCGCATCAAATCACCGCCTGGGGCGGGCGCCACATAGCGGCCATCGAGCGCACGCAAGAGGCCTTTCAATTCGCTGTCTTGCTGCAGCAAGGCGTCGACTTCGGCCAGCTTGGCGAGTTGTTCGCGCGTGCCCTTGTCCAGCGCCCGCACTGGCGCGCTGTTGAGCACTGCGGGGCCGCGTGCCACCAAGTCGGCCACCAACTCGGGCTGCTGCAAGCCTTGGGTTTGCGCCATGGCCTGCAAATTGGAGGTGCGCGCCGCCACCGAGGGCGCTTGCCCCACCACGTGCAAGCCCTCCGGAATGAGGGCGTATTCCATCTCCAGCAATTCCGCCTGCATGCGCTCGACCCAGGCTTGCCAGAGGGCTTGCGCGGCCAGCGGGGCTTCCAGGGGCGGGGGTGTGAGGTCCAGCGCCGTCACTTGCAAGCGCAGGTCATGCGCGAGTTCGTCGCGTGCGTGGGCTTCCAAATCGGCTTGACGCCAACGCTCGATCGACTGGCGCAGCTCCAGCAAGCCCTTGTAGAGACCCGCTTGCGTCACGCTGGGGGTGAGATAGCTCACCAGTGTGGCCGCTGAGCGACGCTTGGCCAGCGCCCCTTCGGAGGGGTTGTTGGACGCATAGAGGTAAATATTGGGCAGCGCCCCGAGCATGCGCTCAGGCCAGCACGCGCCCGAGAGGCCCGTCTGCTTACCCGGGAGGAATTCGAGTACCCCGTGCGTGCCAAAGTGCAGCACAGCGTCGGCACCAAAATCTTCGCGCAGGTAGCGGTAGAAGGCGCTAAAGGCGTGGGTGGGGGTGCACTGGCGCTCAAAGAGCAGGCGCATCGGATCGCCCTCGTAGCCCGAGCCGGGCTGCAAGGACACCACCACCTCACCGAGCTGGATGCCCAGCACCAGCAGGTCTGAGCCAAGGCTCAACTGCGCGCCCGGCGCGGGGCCCCACTCGGCTTCGATTTCGCGCAACCAGGGCTCGCGTCGCACGTGGTCGGCGCTCGGAATGCGGGTGAGCACATTGGCCTGCGTGCCGAATTGGCGCGCGTTGCCATGCAGCAAGCGATCGCGCAAGTCGTCCACGCTCTCGGGCAACTCGACCCGATAACCTTCGCGGGAGAGGGCGTGCAAGGTGTGGAACAAGGATTCAAACACCGAGAGAAACGCCGCCGTGCCGACATTACCGGCTTGAGGGGGAAAGTTAAAAAGCACAATGCCCAAGCGCCGCTCGGCGGCGGGCTTGCGGCGTAGGCGAATCCAGCGCTGCACCCGCTCGGCGAGCATGTCCACGCGCTCAGGGCACGCCACCATGTCACTGGTTTGCGAATGCGCGTCAAAGGTGCACGCCCGGCTGCAGCCTGTGCAGGTGGTGTTCGGGGCGCCCGCTCGGCCGGCAAAGACCATCGGCACGGTCGCGCCATCGAGCTCGGGAATCGCCACCATGATGGTGCTCTCCACCGGCAAGAGGCCTCGCCCGTCCTTCGCCCACTGGTCAATCGATTGAAACTCCAGCGGATGCGCACTCAAATACGGCAAGTCCAGGCGCGTGAGCACGTCCTGGGCCGCGTTGGCGTCGTTGTAGGCCGGTCCCCCCACGAGCGAGAAGCCGGTGAGTGAGAGCAGGGCATCAATGCGGGTCTCGCCCTTGGGGGCGAAGAATTGGTCAATCGCCGGGCGGGCGTCTAAGCCGCTGGCGTAAGCAGGAATCACCCGCAGGCCTTGGGCCTCCAGGGTTTCAATCACGTGGTCGTAATGCGCCGTGTTGCCCGAGAGCAAATAGGAGCGCAACAGCAAGAGGCCGACCGTGGGCGCGGATTTGTCGCGGCTCGGTGGCAAGTCGCGCAAGTTCTCGCTCAAGCGGTTTTTCATGCGCGGGTGGTAGAGCCCCACCTCGGGGTATTCGACCGGGTCTTCCACGCGCACGCGGTCACGCCAGACCGCGCGCGGCCCTTGTGCGTAGCGCTGCACCAGCAGTTGCACGAGATTGGCGATGTTGTCCTCCGAACCCGCGAGCCAATAGCGCATGGTCAGGAAAAAGATGCGCAAGTCCTGTGCCGTGCCCGGAATCAAGCGCAAGAGTTTGGGCAGGCGGCGCAGCATCGTCATTTGCCGAGCGCCAGCGGTTTGGCTGTTGTGCGCAGCACCGGGCTCGCGTCGCGCGTTCGGGCGCAGCTTGCGCAAGAGGCCCAACAGCCCGCCACTTTTTTGTCCGGCGCTGTCAAAGCGTCCCATGCGGGTGAGTTGCATCACCTCGGGGGCCGACATGATGCACACCATGGCGTCGCATGCGTCGCGCCGCGCTTGCAAATCGGCCAGCACCGGCAGGAAGTGGTCTTCCATGAACAGCATGCTCACCAGAATCACGTCCCCTGTGGCAATGGCGGTGCGACAGCGCTCCAGCGCCTCGGCATCGTTGCGCCAGCTCGCCGCCATGTGCACGTCAAACACCAAGCCCGGGATTTGCGCACGCATGCGCGCCTCGGCCCGCATGGCCGCGCTCGCCAGGTGGTGATCCATGGTGAGGAGCACCACCCGAATCGGGGGGCCGTCGGGCTTAGCGGCTGAAATGGGCTTTGGCATCGTAGAGGGTCTCCACGGTGATGAGTTGAACCCCAAGCTCGCTGGCATAACGCTCGGTGTTGCGGCGCGCTTTACCGCGCACGAAAAAGGGAATCTTGCCGAGCTCGCGCTCGGCTTCGGGGGACCAGGCTTGCGGGCCTGCGGGGGCCGCAGCCTCCACTTGAATGGGCGCGGCTGCGGGGCTAGGCATTGCCGCCACCGGGGACTCAACAGGCGCTGCTGGTGCCACGGGCGCGTGCGCACGGGCAGCCGAATGCAAGTGCGAGGGGGCCTGACCCGCGTGGAACTCGAAGTCTTCGCGGAACATGCCCAAGAGGTGTTCCTCCAACCCCATCATGAGCGGGTGGATCCAGGTGTCAAACAACACGTTCGCGCCTTCAAACCCCATCTGTGGGGCGTAGCGCGCGGGGAAATCCTGTACATGCACGGGCGCGGAGATCACGGCGCACCCAATGCCCAGGCGTTTGGCCGTGTGGCGCTCCATTTGCGTGCCGAGAATGAGGTCGGGGTGCAAAGCCTCGATGGCCGCTTCCACCGCTAAGTGATCGTCGCTGATGAGCGCTTCGAGCCCGAGGGACTGCGCCATGGCGCGCACCTCGCGGGCGAACTCCCGGCTGTATGTGCCCAAGCCCACCACCTCAAAGCCCATTTCGTCGCGCGCGATTTGCGCCGAAGCCAGGACATGCGTGGCGTCTCCAAAAATAAACACCCGCTTGCCCGTGAGGTAAGTCGAGTCCACCGAACGCGTGTACCAGTGCGCGCGCGAGCCCGGCAGGTCGGGTACGGGCAAGCCCGCGAGGCCACACACCTCGGCAATGAAGGCGCGCGTGGCGCGCTCCCCAATCGGCACGACACGGGTGTAGGG
>VEQC01000152.1 GCA_018883455.1 Limnohabitans sp.
TCCCCGGGCCCCGCGCCCCCCCCCAAAGGAGGCCCTCGGCCTCCTTTTTTTCGCCCTCCCCTCATTGGGGTCAGACCCCAATTAAATGCAGCCCAGTCGTGAGCCGGTTTTCGCATGGATTGCCGGCAAGAAAATAATTGGGGTCAGACCCCAATTTGCGTTGGGCCCGCCAAACTCAGTCGTGGCGCGGGCTTTGCGAGGATTGCCGGCAAGTAAAAAATTGGGGTCTGACCCCAATTAAATGCAACCCAGTCGTGAGCCGGTTTTCGAATGGATTGCCGGTAAATAAAAAATTGGGGTCTGACCCCAATTAAATGCAACCCAGTGGTGAAGGGGGGGCGCAGTGAAAATTGGGGGTTGAGCGCAATTGATTCATGAAAAAACCCGCCGAGGGGCGGGTTTGGGTTGATGCGGGGGGTGCCCCGGGGATCAACGGCGGCGCGTGGTGCGGGCGGCTTTGGGGGCCTGCTCTTTGAGGGCGCTGAGGGTTTGCTGGGCGAGGTCAGCGGATTGCTTGGCGGCTTTGCGGGCTTCGGCCAGGGCTTTGTTGCTGAGGTCGAGGGCCGATTTGACGGCGGCGACAGCGGCCTCGGAGCCTTCGGGGGCTTGCTTGAGGTTTTGCTGAATGGCCTTGTTCACGGCGGCGTGTTGCAGGTCGAAGTGACCTTCCACGAAGGCGTTGAGTTCGGTTTGGAATTCCTGGCCGAGTTCAAAGGCGGTGGCCGCAAAACCGGCGGCGTGCTTGCCCGCGGTTTGGACTTGGTCTTGCACGTATTGCAGGGCCGATGCGGGCTCTTTGACTTCCAGAACGCTCACGGCCTGGCTCTGGGCGAGTTCGAGGGCGAGTTTCTGCTGGGCCACGCTCAGCTCGGTGGCGCGCTGGGCTTGGGACATGATCAGGCTGGCGAGGTCATAAGAGGCTTGCACAGCGGCTTGCACTTGGGGCTTAAATTGGTCGTTCATTTGAATATCCTTGAAGAAAAAATAAAAACAATCAATGGGTGATGGCAGAATGGTAAGCTGGTTTCAGTGATTTTTGTTGCAGTGCAGCGTGCTTTAGAGGCGGCGCTCTAACGCAGCCGTCTTGGGCGGAGGCATAAGGGCTTGCCCTAGGGTCGCTTGTATTCGCGGCTAAAATATTCAGTACGCAAATAAATCGGAGACGGGCATGCATTTCATGCAGCAGTTGGCGCGCTTGATGGCCATTTTGGCGGGCGTGCTGCTCACGTTCATCACCCTGATGACGTGCGCAAGCATCATCGGGCGCGAGTTTTTCAGCAGCCCGATTACCGGGGATTTTGAACTGTCGGGGGCTGCCGCTGGTGCAGCGATTGCCTTGTTCATGCCTTGGTGCCAGGCCCGTCAGGGCAACATCATTGTGGATTTCTTCACCACCCGTTGCAGCGAATCGACCAATGCAGCGCTCGACCGCGTGGGGGCTTTTTGCTTGGCGCTGTGTTTTGCCCTGCTCACCTGGCGCACGGGTGTGGGGGGGCTGAGCGCCTATAAATCCATGGGCGGCACCATGATTCTTGGTTTTCCGGAATGGATTGTCTACGCCTTCATGGTGCCGAGTTTTGCCCTGACCACCTTGATCGCCCTCTGGCAAGCCGTGCTCGGTTTTGGCCAAATTCCTGGAGAAACCGAATGACTGGAGTTGCTCTCGTTGCCGCCATTTTTGGCGTGATGTTGGTCCTGATGGCCGTTCGGGTGCCCATCGCGGTGTCCATGATCGCCGCCGGCGCCTATGGCTATTTGATGCAAACCGGCCCGAGCCCGTTTCTCAACTTTCTCAATACCCAGGCCTTTGCCCGCTTTGCGAGTTATGACCTCTCGGTCATTCCGCTCTTTATCCTGATGGGGCACTTTGCCACGCAGGGGGGCATCAGCAAGGCCTTGTTTGAATTCGCTGCGGGCTTGATGGGGCGTTTTCGGGGCGGTTTGGCCATGGCCGCCGTGCTCGCCTGCGCGGCCTTTGGCGCCATTTGCGGCTCCTCGGTGGCCACGGCCGCGACCATCACGGGTGTGGCCATGCCCGAGCTCACGCGCCACGGCTACTCGGGCCGCTTGGCCACGGGCACGCTGGCAGCTTCGGGCACGCTGGGCATTTTGATTCCGCCCTCGGTGCCGCTCGTGATCTATGCCATCTTGACCGAGCAAAACATTGCCAAGCTCTTTGCTGCGGCTATGGTGCCCGGGGTGATTGCCATGCTGGGCTACATGATCGCGATTGCGATTTACGTGCGTCTGGTGCCGGGCCAAGCCCCGGAGGTGGACGACACCCCCCCTACCCTCACGGCTGAATCGTTCAAGGGTGTCTTGCCCATCCTCACGATTTTCGTGATTGTCTTTGGTGGCATTTACGGTGGCTTCTTCACGCCCACCGAGGGCGCGGCCGTGGGCGCGTCGAGCACCTTCCTGGCCTCGCTGCTCAAGCGCGAGATCACCTGGGAGAAGTTCAAGCACTGCTTCTATGCCACGGCGGAGAGTTCGGCCATGATCTTCCTCATCTTCATGGGGGCGGACATCATGAACGGCGCACTTGCCCTCACCAATGTCTCGCAGCAGCTGGGCGCTTGGGTCAATGGCCTGGGCTGGCCCCCGCTGGGGGTGGTGGCCGGCATTTTGGTGTTCTATGTGATTCTGGGTGCCGTCATGGACGAACTCTCCATGATTTTGCTGACCATCCCGATCTTCTTCCCCATTGTGGTGGGGCTTGACTTTGGCATGCCCAAGGACATGGTGGCCATTTGGTTTGGCATCATGGTGCTGATGGTGGTGGAGTTTGGTTTGCTCGCGCCACCTGTGGGCCTCAATGTTTACGTGGTCAATGGCATGACCAAGGGCGTGCCGATTGCCGAGAGTTACCGCGGCGTCATGCCCTTCTTGGCCAGCGACACGCTGCGCACCCTGCTCTTGCTCTTCTTCCCCGGCATCTCGCTCTGGCTGGTGGGGGTGATCACCTAGCGGTCAAGCCGCCTCGACTTGCACCGCGCAGTCGTAGAAGGCGGCGGCGCGGCCCAAGTCGGTGAGGTGTTGGTGGGTGAGCTCGTTCACATTGGTGCCCCCCAGCCCGTTTTTGCGCCACCAAATCCCGAGGCCCACCACCACCCCGGGGCGCGCACGCGTGCTCACGCGGGCCTTGCATTGGTAGCGCCCCCGCGCATTGAAGATCGTCACTACCGCGCCGGTTTGAATGCCGCGCGGTGAGGCGTCATCCGGATGGATTTCCAGCAACGGCTCGCCCTCCATGTCGCGCAGGCTTTTGACGTTGACGAAGGTGGAGTTGAGGTAGTTGCGCGCCGGTGGGGAGATCATGGCCAGCGGATAAGGCCCTGCGGGGTCTGGCACTTCGTAATTGGGGATGTAGTCCGGCAAGGGATCTTGGCCCTGCTCGGCCAAGCGCGCGCTGGTGAACTCGCACTTGCCGGAGGGGGTGAGAAATCCGCCTTTTTCAAAGGGCGCGAGCGCCACGGGCAAATGCACAAAGCCTTGGGCGAGCAACACATCGAAGTCCACCCGGCAGCGGCCCTGGTCATCGCTCACGGCTTGGCGGCAGAGGGTTTCGTCATCTTCCGAAAAACATGGATCACTCAAGCCCATGGCGCGGGCGAGGCGGCGAAAGATTTCGCTGTTGGGCAGACACTGGCCTCGCGGGGCGATGGCCGGGCGGTTGAGCAGCACATCGGTGTGGCCGTAGCTGGTGTGTAAATCCCAGTGTTCGAGTTGGGTGGTGGCGGGTAGTACGTAATCGGCGTAGTCGGCGGTATCGGTCTGGAATTGTTCGAGCACGACGGTGAAGAGGTCTTCGCGCGCGAAGCCTTCCACCACGCGGGCGGAGTGCGGTGCAACGGCCACGGGGTTGCTGTTGTAGACGATGAGTGCCTCGATGGCGCGGTCTTGGGTGAGGGCGTCCCCAATGGCGCTCATGTTCACGATGGGGGGGCGTCGATCGCCCAATAAGTCCACACGCTGCAAGCGTGCGGTGTTGAGCGCCTGTCCTGCCCATGCCGAGTTGCTGAGCAAGAGCCCGCCCGCCGGGTGACGCCAAGCGCCCACCAAGGCGGGCAGACAAGCGATGGCGCGCACCGCGTTGCCCCCGCCCCGTACGCGTTGCATGCCGTAGTTCAGGCGAATGGCCGCAGGGCGCGTTTGGGCGTAGTCCTGCGCCAATGCGCGAATGGCCTGTGCTTGCAAGCCACACACCTGCGCGGCGCGCTCGGGCGTCCATTGCAGGGCACGCGCGCGCAACTCAGGCCAGCCCAAGGTGTAGCGCTCGAGGTAGTCGTGATCGAGCGCATCGTGCACGATGAGCTCGTGCATGAGTGCGAAAGCCAAGGCAGCATCGGTGCCGGGGCGCAGCGCCAAGTGCACATGACAGTGGTCGGCAGTCTCGGTGCGGCGCGGGTCAATGCACACGAGCTTGGCACCGGCGCGCTTGGCCTGTTGCGCGTAACGCCAGAAATGCAGGTTGCTGCCCACGGAATTGCTGCCCCAAATGAGGATCAGGCGCGAATGGGCGAATTGCTCCATGCGCATGCCGGCCTTGCCGCCATAGATGTGGGTGAGGGCCTCACTGCCCGCGCTCGCGCAGATGGTGCGGTCTAGGCGCGACGCCCCCAGCGCATGAAAAAACCGCGCCGCCATGCCCTCGCCTTGCACCTGGCCCATGGTGCCGGCGTAGCTGTAGGGCAGCAAGGCGTGGGGGTTGCGCTCAACGATGGGTTGCAGGCGCGCGGCAATGTCGCGCAGGGCTTCCTCCCAGCTGACGGTTTGCCAGGTGGCACCCGGCCCCTTGGGGCCCACGCGCCGCTTGGGTTCGAGCAGGCGCTCGGGATGATAGACGCGCTCGGTGTAGCGCGAGACTTTGGTGCACAGCACCCCATCGGTAAGCGGATGATCGGGGTTACCGCGCACCGCTGTGGCAACGCCCTCCTCCACCGTGGTGAGGAGGGAACAGGTATCGGGACAATCGTGAGGGCAGGCACCAAGCATTCTGGCAGTTTAACGAAAACGCACCTTGGAGAGTAGGCAGCCCACACGAAAAACCCCAACCGGAGCCCCCGCCCGCACCCGCATGCGCCTCTCTGCCAGCGGAGAGGCCCGCCTTAGCGCAACCCCAAGCTCAACACCAAATCCGCCCACTCTTGCCGGGTGCAGTGGGCCAGCGCGGCCGCGCGGTCGTGGTCGCCCGCGGATTCGTTGAGCAAGGACTGCAGACAGCGACGCTGCAAGCTCTGGTGCGTCTCCTCAATGACTTGCGCAAAGCTCGCCTGCTTGATGCGGGCGACCAATTGATCCACCGTGACGGCTTGGCTGCGCAGTCGCTGCATCTCGAGCTCCAGCGCAGTGAGGTTCGCGCGCAAGCTCTGGTGGCTGGTTTCGAGCTCTTGCTGCGCTTGAATGAAGCGGTTGTTGCGGGTTTCCTCGCCGCGCAAGTCCCGGCAGCAGAGCACGCGCGCAGGGCCTTGGGGGCCATTGAGCCGCATGTAGCGCATGAGCACCGGAATGGTGTTGCCGGCAAAACCCAGAAGGTTGAGGTGCCGCCAGCGGGTATCCGCATCTGCCCGGGCGACATCGTTTTCGAGCAGGGGGCGCACTTTGGGTTGGGTATCGATGCTGACGATCGCCCGCAAAGCCTGCCCCATCCAGTGCAAGACATCGGCGGTGGCAAAGCTGCCGTTTTGAATGACACCCGCGATGCCGTCTTGCGCGTCGAGCAGGATCACCAAATCTTGGGTCTGCTCGATCCAGCGCCGCACCCACTCGGGTGAGAGGGTGGGCAGAGCCACGTCTTGGGGGCGGCTGTAGGCATTCATAGGGGCTCAGTGTGAAGTGGGATGCACCAATGGCGCACAGTAAGCCATGGCGTCGATGGCACTGATTGCAACATAGTCCGCCCCAACCCAATCGTACTGAGAGCGCGGTAAGCTGAAGATATTGCCGCCGATCAAAATGCGCAGGTTCGGGTTGCAAGAACTCAAGCGCGCTGCGCGCACCAAATCGACCAAGCCCTCTAAACCCCCATCGTGGCCGATGGACAGGCCTAAAAAGTCAAAGGCGTGGTTGTGGAGGGTTTGTAAAAGGCCGGCGCGGTCGATGTCGAGCAGCGATTGCACATCCCAGCCATTGGCCCGAAAAAAATCACTCGCCACGAGCACCCCGAAGTGGTGCCGGCAATGGGGTGCATTGGCAAACAAAATCCGACCCCGCGCCAACGCGGGCTCGCGGTGCGAGGGGTGGTTGCGCGAGAG